>NZ_ALNN01000004.1:0-88973 GCF_000293175.1 Capnocytophaga sp. CM59 | reverse complement strand
GGTACTTATTTTTGGTAACAGACTTATTTTCAAGGAGAATAATGGGATATTCTCTAAGTAATAGTCTTTCTATAGAAGGAGGTATAAAAGCTCTGAAAAAGGCCTTAAAGCATAGGGATAGAACTATTCCTTTGATACATCATTCTGATAGAGGTATTCAGTATTGTTGTAAAGAATATGTCCAACTATTGCAGAAAGAAAAGATAGATATCAGTATGACAGAGAAGGATCATTGTTATGAAAATGCTTGTGCAGAGCGTGTAAATGGGATATTGAAAGCTGAATTTCTCTTAGATAGGACATTTAATGACGAACAATTAGCTGAAAGAGCTGTTCGTTCGGCTATAGAGACTTATAACCAAGAGCGCCTACACTGGTCATTAGAGTTGAAGACACCAGATAGTATTTTCTTTAATCAAGTAGCATAAACATAGATATTATAGGCTATTAAAGATAAAAGCCATGCTTATATATGATTACAGAACTAAAGTTATTCCTGAAGTTACATAAAGTGTGACTTGATAAAAATGATGTTAAACAAATAACTAAAAGTGTCAACTAATTTTAGGACATGACACTAACTACTAATCACTAACAACTAACAACTAACCACTAATCACTAACAACTAACAACTAAAATTTGAACTACTTAGACGAACTTAATGAGGCGCAGCGGGCGCCTGTGGTACATAAGGACGGGCCTGTGATGGTCATCGCTGGCGCAGGCTCTGGGAAGACACGTGTGCTAACCTACCGTATCGCTTACCTTATGCAGCAGGGCGTAGACCCCTTCAACATCTTAGCGCTGACCTTTACCAACAAGGCTGCACGGGAGATGAAGGAGCGTATCGGGCGTATCGTGGGACCCAGTGAAGCACGTAACTTGTGGATGGGTACCTTCCACTCTGTTTTTGCGCGTATCCTTAGGGAAGAAGCTAGCAAATTGGGCTTTCCGAGGGATTTTACCATCTATGACCAACAGGATTCGCACCGACTCATCTCGGCTATTATCAAGGAGATGGGACTGGATAAGGACGTCTATAAATATAAGCAAATCGCCTCGCGTATCTCCTCCTATAAGAACAACCTCATTACTGTAAAGGCCTACTATGAGAACCCTGAACTGCAGGAGGCCGATGCGATGGCCAAGCACCCACGCTTGGGGGACATCTATCGCAATTATGTAGATCGTTGTTTCAAGGCTGGGGCTATGGACTTTGACGACCTACTACTGCGTACCAATGAGCTGCTGAATGTGTTCCCTGAAGTATTGGCCAAATACCAACACCGATTCCGCTATATCTTGGTAGATGAGTATCAGGATACAAACCATTCCCAGTACCTGATTGTCCGTGCCTTAGCCGATAGGTTTCAAAACATCTGTGTAGTGGGAGATGATGCCCAGAGTATCTACGCTTTCCGTGGGGCGAATATTGACAATATCTTCAACTTCCAAAAGGACTATCGCAATGTAGGTGTCTACCGATTGGAACAGAACTACCGCTCTACCCGCAATATCGTAGAGGCTGCCAACAATGTGATTGAGCACAACAAAGCCCGCTTGGAAAAGGTAGTATGGACAGCTAACGAAAGTGGCACCCTTATCAAGGTTCACCGCAGCCCTACCGATGCCGATGAAGGGCGCTTTGTAGCAGGAACCATCTTTGAAGAGGCCATGCAGCACCAGCTTTCCTATGGTGATTTTGCAGTGCTCTATCGTACCAATATGCAATCCCGTGCTATAGAAGATGCCTTGCGTAAGCGGGATATTCCCTACCGCATCTATGGGGGGCTGTCCTTCTACCAGCGTAAGGAAATCAAAGACCTCTTGGCCTATTTCCGCTTGGCTATCAACGAAAATGACGAGGAAGCCCTCCATCGTATCATCAACTTCCCCGCTCGTGGGATAGGTGATACAACTATGGAGCGACTTACCCTCTGTGCCAATGAGTTTAAGCTACCTATCTTTACCATTATCAAGCAGTTAGACCTGATGGACTATGGCCTTAAAATCAATGGGCCTACCCGTATGCGCTTGCTGGAGTTTGCCCATATGATTCAGAGTTTCCGTATCATGGTAGAAACACATGATGCTTTTACTCTGGCAGAGCATATTGCCAAGCGTACCGGTATCCTCAATGAGTTCAAGAAAGATGGTACCCCCGAAGGAATTGAGCGTCTACAGAATATAGAGGAACTTCTCAACGGTATTCGTGATTTCGTGGAGGGACAAAAAGAAATAGAAGAAGCCACTGGCTCCTTGGCCGAATTCTTGCAGGATGTGGCCTTGGCTACCGACCTTGACAAGGAAGTGGAGGACGATAATCGCGTATCTCTTATGACCATACACTTGGCTAAGGGCTTGGAGTTCCCGTATGTCTTTATCGTGGGTATGGAGGAAGATCTTTTCCCTTCGGCACTGAGCCAAAATACCCGTACTGAAATGGAAGAGGAACGTCGCCTTTTCTATGTGGCACTTACCCGTGCTGAAAAGCAGGCCTATCTGACCTATACCGAAAGTCGTTACCGCTGGGGCAAGCTCATGGATGCCGAACCCAGCCGCTTTATTGAGGAGATTGACGAGCGCTACTTGGAGTACCTCACCCCCAAGGATAGCTATCGCTACCGCCCGCTTATCAATATAGATGCTTTTGCCCCTGTGGATAAGAGCAAACTACGCCAGCAGAAGCCTACCAACAGCCCTCCTCCTGCCTATAAGAAGCCCAACGAAGAGCAACTCAAGAAGCTCCGCCTACAAAAACCAGAACAGGCCAAAGCTGTAGCCACAGGTGATATCCCCAATGTAGCAGTAGGCAACACCCTCCTACATGAACGCTTTGGCAAAGGAGTAGTTATAGATGTAGAAGGTAGTGGTGCTGACCGCAAGGCCAAAGTACGATTCGAAAATGGTGGAGAGAAAACACTGATACTGAGGTTTGCCAAATTTAAAGTCATTGGGTAATTGTCAATGGTTAATTGTTAATTGTTAATTGTCAATGGTTAATTGTTAATTGTCAATGAAACTAACCTCTAAAAAATCTCTTTATGAAAAAACTATACATATTATTACTTATGCTATGCTCTTTAGGGCAGGCATGGGGGCAGAAAAGCCTCTCTTGTGATGAAGTGCTTATCAATAGGACTAAAGGCACTGTCTCTTTCTATATCCAAAAGAAAGTGGGAACTTACAAAGAAGTATCTCTTACATTTCCTATGGCAGAGGGATACAAAAGAGGAGAAATTTTCAAGGCTTTCACCCCTACATGGAAAAAAGAAAAAGAATCGATTTCTCATGATGCCATTTACTCCCCTACTGAGGATAATGTCATTCGCTTGGAGGATATACATCCTGCTTCTTTGGAAGAATTCTTAGGAAAGAAATACTACCTATATAAGAACGAAGAGGAAGCCGTTTTTTTTTCTTTTATCAGTCCCTATACTGCACAAATAACAAAATTGAAATATGGGAAAAGTTGGTCCTTAGGTAAATACGTATCCTACCCTGATGATTCAGAAAAGAAATGGCGCATTAAGGAGATACAACACTATGCCCTATTTGTATTGGATATGGGGCACCAAAAGAAAATATATGGACTAATAGGTCTGAATGCTAGCGAAGATGTACATCTGCTTGTTCCCCTAAAGGATCAAACCCGTTTCCTTAATTATCATCCCTATTATTCTCCCTATTCCAATAGATTTTTCTTCTCAACTTCTTTAGAAGAAAATCCTGAAAATAGGCCTGCCGACCTTCGTAACAATTTTCACAATTTTCATCTGCACGCTTATTATCATACCATTCCTTGCGAAGATGGTAAAAAAATGCTGATAAACAGATTAGGAGATGCTGTTTTAGAAAAGAACTATGATTCCATAAGGATAGAGCGCCACTTTATTATTGCTAAGGATGGAAAACAGACGGATATCTATAACGCTTTTCTTGAAAAACTCAACTTAGGTGATGCAAAAGGAGCCTATCCTGTTCATGGAAATGATATATTACAAGTACTCAATGAAAAAGGTATTCATTACTATAACCCTATAGGAGAAGAAGTTTCCCCCAATGATTTCCATTCATATAGCCCTTGTGGGACACCAAGTATAGGAAGATTTGAGTGTGAATACAAACTCCTGAAAGGAAAGAATTGTTTTTCCTTGGAAGAGACCCTATACCCAGTAGGCTATAATGTTAAGAAGGAAGTCAAGAAGAAAGCAACTTATTATCTTAAAGGTACGCTCCCCTCTGACAAACTATCTATTTTGGATACCCACGAAGGAAGTCTCTATATCAAAGTAGAAAGAAACCAAAAAGAAGGTCTTTACGAATACAAAATCCCTAAAATTGGAGATAGATATACTCTAGAACGCTCTGATGGCAACTACGATGCCCATGAACTCATTGTTCCTATTTTTGATAATATCATCGGTGAGAATAACTACTTTCTTTTCTATAAGAAAGGAAAAGTAGGTCTCTATCCTCAGAAAGAAGCCTCCTATGACGAGTTAATCTATGAGCGTTATGGCAACTTCTATAGGTTCAAAAAAGGCAAAAAAGAAGGCTACTTAGATGCTCATACCGTTGAGGAATTTTATGAGTAATTAGGAAGATTGATTCCCCTGAACCTTTTTGAGTCACTCAATATAACCCCTACTTCTTCATATAATTGGTATATTCCCCGCTAAGCCCGCAAGTCTCTAAAAGCTGGGCGAGTACCTTATCCATTTCAAAGAGGGCTTGGTAGCCCTTGATCTCGATGGAGGCTAAGTATAGGTTGGCATCCGCTACATCAGTGGAAGAGGACAGTCCTTCGGAGAAGGCTTGATTACGTACCCGCACCAATTCACGGGCAAACTCCAAACTCTCTTGCAGGCTCTGTAGCTGTTCGCGCTGCTTCTCTATCTCAGTATAATATTTCTTGACTAAGGTCTGTACATCCTTTTCAGCCTGAGCGGTGAGTTGTTCTACACTTTCTCGTTGTGCTTTGGCTTGGGCTATTTTGTTCTTATCAGAGAATCCATTGAAGATATTCCACTGAAGGCCTACACCCACTACCCAGTTGTCAGGTTCGGTTAGGGGAAGGTTCTTTGACCAAAGGTATTTTTTTCCAATAAGTGCCACATCAGGTAAGTAGGCAGCTTGTTGTGCCTTAATATTCTGCTCGGTAAGCTCCTTTTTCAAATGTGCTTGTACAATAGCAGGATAGTTTTGCTTGGCTTGGGCTTGGTAATAGTCAAGTCGTTGTAAGGGAGCTACCTCAAAGAGCGGTGAAGTAAGAGAAGAAAGTACCATGACCTCCTCCCCTATGACCCCTGAGAGGGCAGTTCGTGCCAGTTCTATATCTTTCTGACAAGCGAGCACCTCTCACTGAGCATCGGTCACGGCTTTTTTGGCCTGCATGGTCTCCATAGGAGCTACCATACCGTTTTTCTCCAACTTCTGAGCGTTAGAATAGTGTTGCTCGGCTGTCTGTAGGGCTTTTTGTCTTACTTGCAAAGCCTGTTGGGCAAGTTGTAGTTGGAAATAGCGTTCGGCCAATTCGGAAATAAGCATATTTTCCGTTTTTTGGCTTTCTACCTTAGCTATTTCGTGATTGATTTGGCTTACTTTGTTCCCTACACGCACCTTTCCTCCCGCAAAGAGCACCCAGCGAAGGTCAGCAGAGACCTTCCAAATATCTTGCTCCTGAAACTGATAACTCCAGTCTTGGGCAAAAAGGGGCTGTAGTTGCCCTACCATACCTGTAAATATAGGAGCCAACATAGGTCGCATAGGAGCGGGGATATTGTTTGCTATTTGTCCCAAATGCGACTGTAGTTGCGCCTGTACTGGCTCTTTATACTTATTAAAGCTCAAGGAAAGTGGCTCGCTTAGGTGTGCATAGCTGGCATTGAGACTTAGCTGAGGCAGGTACAAACCCTTGTAGTTCTTTTCTGCATAGAGGGAGGCCTCGGCTTGCTTTTCCATGCCTTTGAGCTTCTGGTTGGCTCCACGCATACGTTCCAGAGCCTCTGGGAAAGAGAGCGATTGAGCAAAAGTTGGGTATCACAGAAGAACAATGGAAAGAAGAAGTCAAAAATTCATTGGTAAGATGTCAATGGGATCCTGAAAGAGACATCTATGGAAAACCAATAGGTAGAAGGTCTATACAACTTGGTATCCGAGGAACCTTTGTAGAAAAATATGTAAATGAATGGATTGTAAAGATTACTGATATCACCGAGGAAGTCAAAAGAATAAAGCAACATATTGACAAAGGAACTTTTACTAAAGACCTCCTACCTAAGGAACAAGAGTATATAATCCAGTAAAATTCTTGAATCTGGCGAAAGTATTTTATCCATAATAATTAGAAAAGGATATTTTTCCTTTTTTAATTATCTAAAGAATCCATAACAATACTGGTTTCTTGCTTTGCTGAAGTAGAGGATCCAAAAGCTTCATGAAAGCATTGGAAACAGCAGGACATCCCCAACTTAAAGGACTATAATGAGGATAAATCTCACTATCGGATACTTCCTCCCAAGAATGTAATACAATCAGTCGTTTCTGAGCATTGCTATTACTGTCTTCCAACCCTTCCAACCAATATTTTACCTTAATCCCCCATGAGCTATAATCACGCTTCCCTATTTTATATTTCCCTTTGGCAGAACAATGACTATTGACTTGATTACTGTATTGGACTTTTTCAAATTTGTCAGGATTGGAGGAAAATACATCACAACTACCATGAGTAACTAATTTCTCGTACAGATTTTTTTTCTGCTTGAAGTCATATACGAAAAAACGATTTTTCCCCGAATGCAACCTCAAATCAATCAGGAAATAGAAATCTTCATTCATCTGATGAGCCTTACAATAGGCTAAGGCAATTGAGTGCTGAGTAGTATAATCCTTAGGTAATTCTTGTGCTCCTAGTTGTTTTCCTTGCTGACAAGCAATACAAAACAACAATCCTAAATAAAAGAAAAAGTTTCTATTTTTTACTTTTCCACTTTGTAAAAACATTTTTATCATTATACCTGATTTAGTAGTGTTATCTCAACCAAGTTTTTCAAAGAAGCTCGAACCCTTTTTATAGCAACCGCCCTCTACTTCTTCATATAATTAGCATATTCCCCGCTAAGCCCACAAGTCTCTAAAAGCTGGGCAAGTACCTTATCCATTTCGAAGAGGGCTTGGTAAGCCTTGATCTCGATGGAGGCTAAGTATAGGTTAGCATCCGCCACATCAGTGGAGGAGGACAGTCCTTCGGAGAAGGCTTGGTTACGCACTCGCACCAATTCTCGGGCAAACTCTAAGCTCTCTTGCAGGCTCTGTAGCTGTTCGCGCTGCTTCTCTATCTCAGTATAATATTTCTTGACTAAGGTCTGTACATCTTTTTCGGCTTGAGCGGTGAGTTGTTCTACACTTTCTCGTTGTGCTTTGGCTTGGGCTATTTTGTTCTTATCAGAGAATCCATTGAAGATATTCCACTGAAGCCCTACACCCACTACCCAGTTGTCGGGTTCGGTTAGGGGCAGGTTCTTACTCCAGAGATATTTCTTCCCTATGAGCGCCACATCAGGCAGGTAAGCGGCATATTGTGCCTTGACATTCTGTTCGGTAAGCGCTTTTTTGAGGTGTGCTTGTACGATAGAAGGAAAGTTCTGCTTGGCCTGTCCCTGGTAATAGTCCAAAGAGCGCAAAGGTGCTACCTCAAAGAGCGGTGAAGTAAGAGAAGAAAGTGCCATGACCTCCTCCCCTATCACCCCTGAGAGGGCAGTTCGTGCCAGTTCTATATCTTTCTGACAAGCGAGCACTTCACGCTGAGCATCGGTCACGGCTTTTTTGGCCTGCATGGTCTCCACTGGAGCTACCATACCATTTTTCTCCAACTTTTGAGCATTGGAATAGTGTTGCTCGGCTGTCTGTAGGGCTTTTTGTCTCACTTGCAAAGCCTGTTGGGCAAGTTGTAGTTGAAAATAGCGCTCGGCTAATTCGGAAATAAGCATATTTTCCGTTTTTTGGCTTTCTACCTTAGCTATTTCGTGATTGATTTGGCTTACTTTGTTCCCTACACGCACCTTTCCCCCTGCAAAGAGCACCCAGCGAAGGTCAGCAGAGACCTTCCAAATATCTTGCTCCTGAAACTGATAACTCCAGTCTTGGGCAAAAAGGGGCTGTAGTTGCCCTACCATACCTGTAAATATAGGAGCCAACAGAGGTCGCATAGGAGCGGGGATATTGTTTGCTATTTGTCCCAAATGCGACTGTAATTGTGCTTGTGCGGGCTCTTTATACTTATTAAAGCTCAAGGAAAGTGGCTCGCTTAGGTGTGCATAGCTGGCATTGAGACTTAGCTGAGGCAGGTACAAACCCTTGTAGTTCTTTTCTGCATAGAGGGAGGCCTCGGCTTGCTTTTCCATGCCTTTGAGCTTCTGGTTGGCTCCACGCATACGTTCCAGAGCCTCTGGGAAAGAGAGCGATTGAGCAAAAGAAAGACTACTTAAGCAAAGAAAAACAGCGGTATAGATATGCTTCATTTTCAATAGGTTTTAAAGTAAATAATACGATTTAAGTTCCATGTGCAAAATTATAACAGTTTCCCCAAAAAACACCCTTTTCTCAGCACTAAGTTTTTAAGATAGATTAAAAATTAGTTGCCTTTGCCTGCGCGAATCACACTAAGGGTTTGTTGGGTAATGCCTAAGAAAGAGGCCACATGTCCCAGTGGTACTCTCAGTAGTATTTTGGGATAATTCTTCAAAAGGAAGTCATAACGCTCTTGAGCGGTTTGGAACTTTATGGCGTAAATCCTATTGGTCAAGTTCTTAAGGAAAGTAACCAATAGCATCTCCATAAAGCCTCTTAGCTTAGGGTGAGCATTGATAATAGCCTCTAGCTGAGTGAAGTCGGCCACACGTACTTTACAGTTTTCCAAGGCCTCCAAACCAAAAGGACTTGAGTTATGGAAATAAATAGGCTCTACGGACATATAGAAACTATTTTCCGCATGGAAAGCATGGGTAATATCCTTTTTATTCTTAGTATAGAACTGGCGGACAATACCCTCCTCTATATAAAACACCTCTTTGGAAGTGTTTCCCTCCTTGAGCAGAAGACTATATTTCTTGTATTGCCTATGCTCAAAGAGTGTATCGAGGAGTTCGAACGTTTGATTATCTATCTGGGTTTGCTCGTGTATATAATCTATCAGGTTCATAGTGCAAAGATACGAATTTATATTTGTCTTTTACTGATCCTCCTTTCAAAAAAAAATAAAAAAAAGTCTTATCTTTGCCATTCAATTTTTTTGTATGAGAAAGTTATTTTATAGCGGCATCTTTCTGCTTCTTGCCGCTTGCAACAGTGGAAAAGAAGCTGTAATGACCTATTCCAGTATCAAGGAAAAGAGCAATGATTTTCTCTTAAGTGGGAAGCTATTCTCTTGCCTATATCACCAGCAAGCTGCTGAGTATGATGCACTATGCTATCAGGCTTATAATTTGGCTCGCCTACGATTAGATGAAGCCCTTAGCAAAAAAGGGGATAAACCCTTAGCTATTATTAGTGATATAGATGAAACGTTCCTCAATACCTCTTATTATGTAGTAGGAATGACCGAAAAAGGCATAGACCATAGCAAAGAATCATGGGAAGAATGGACGGCCAAAGGTGAGGCAACCCCACTGGCTGGCGCTCTAGACTTCTTCCAATATGCTGATAGTAAAGGGGTTGCTATTTTCTATGTAACCAACCGTTATACTAATGAAAAGGAAGGTACCATAAAGAATCTTAAGGCTTATGGATTCCCTATTCAGGAGGCTAATCGGCTTGTCTTTCGCAGTGGTGAAAGAAGTAAAGAATCTCGCCGCCTAGAAATTGCTAAAAACTATGACATAGTCCTATTCCTAGGAGACAATTTAGCCGATTTTGATAAGGATTTTGATGTTCATTCTACTACAGAACGCGCAGAGGCGACTGCAAAAAACCAACAAAATTTCGGAAAGAAATACATTGTACTTCCTAATACCTTCTATGGTGAATGGGAAAATGTTCTTTATGACAACAAAAATCCATCCTTAAAAGAACGCAAGAATGCTATCTTGAAAAGACTTAAGAACAAACCCGCCCAATAGTTTTATTACTTTTCTCTCCTAAGAACCTTCTATCCTTATTTATTTATAGAAAAATAAGGATAGAACTTTTATTGCCCATACCGTCCATATCACACAAGCTATTGTTAACACCTATTAACGTTATGTTTTCGTGATTTTTAATTTTATTTTAACTTTCAATTAGTGATTATATTACATAGAAATATATACCTTTGCACTCCAAAAAAATCCGTTTTTTTAAGAATGAAAAAGTATATTTTTTGCAGTTTATTCTTGTTCTTTGTTTCTTGTTATGCTCAAAAGTCTACCACTGATGCACAGGAGCACTTTGTAAGTAACGGCAAGTTGTATGCTGCACTGTTTCAACAACAAGCCGCCGAATATGATGCCTTGTGCTATCAGGCTTACAACATAGCCCGCTTGAGATTGGACGAAGCCTTGGCCAAGCCTTCGGATAAGCCCCTTGCTATCGTATCGGATATAGATGAGACCTTTATGAACACCTCCTACTATGCTGTGGAATGTGGCAGAAATGGCACTGAGTTCGAGTATAAGACTTGGGAGGAATGGACCACCAAAGCCGAGGCTACTCCGCTGGCAGGTGCTGTGGAATTTTTCCAATATGCAGCCCAAAAAGGTGTCCAAATCTTCTATGTAACCAACCGAAAAGAGTCCGAGCGCAAGGGTACCACACTGAATATCAAGCGCTACCACTTTCCTTTCCAAGGAGATGACCACCTGATATTCCGTACAGCGGAAAGGAGCAAAGAGAATCGCCGCCTGAATATCGCTAAGAACTACGATATTGTACTTTTTTTGGGAGACAACTTAGGAGACTTTGACAAAGACTTTGACGCTACCACCCCTGAGGGGCGCAGTCAAGCGGTAGAAAAGAACCATAAACAGTTTGGAACAAAGTATATTGTACTTCCCAACACCTCTTACGGAGACTGGGAGAACGCACTCTATGGAGAAAATCCCCTCACCCTGAAAGAACGCAAAGAGCTAATCTTAAAAACACTCAAGGAAAAGCCAACCAAGTAATTCATTTATCCCTATATTCTTCGAAGGTTTCTTCTTTTTATAAGAAGAAACCTTTACTTTTTTTGGGAAGCAGCAACCTATTGGTTTAACTTTTTATTTATCCATGTTCTACAGAAAAAAATTCTTCTTATAGCCTATCTTGGTATGCTTTTTGCAGGGCTTAGTATTAGATTTCTTCCCACAAATGATTAATCGTTAAAAGCAATTTAGCTCTTTGAGTTATCAGCAAATCAAGTTAATCATGAAAAAATATTTAATCCTAGCAGTGGCTTATCTCCTTATGGGGTCATACGCCTGTGCTGTAATCGCACAAACAAAAAAAATGAACACCAAAGAAATCTATTTTGCAGGAGGGTGCTTCTGGGGAACCGAGCACTTCCTCAAACAAATTCGTGGAGTTGTCTCCACCGAAGTAGGCTATGCCAATGGAAATGTGGCCAACCCTACCTACAAACTCGTTTGTCAAGGCAACACTCAGTTTGCCGAAACTGTCAAGGTTGTCTATAACCCTTCTGAGGTATCTCTGTCCTTTCTTATCGATCTATACCTCAAAACAATAGACCCTACCTCTCTAAACAAACAAGGCAACGACAAAGGCTCTCAGTACCGTACAGGGATTTACTATAAGGACAAAGCTGACGAACCTATCATAAGGCAACAACTTGCCGCCCTTGCCAAAGGATACAGCAAACCCATAGTAGTGGAAAACCTACCGCTAAAGAATTTCTACGCAGCGGAGGACTACCACCAAGACTATTTGGATAAGAACCCACATGGTTATTGCCACCTCTCCCCTGCCCTTTTTGAGATGGCACGCAAGGCCAACCCTAAGAAGGCTGCCCCAAAGACAAGCTACACCGTCAAGGATAAGGCTACCCTCAAGAAAGAACTAACTCCTATGCAGTATGAGGTTACCCAAAATAGTGCTACCGAGCCACCTTTCCGTAACGAGTATTGGAACGAAAAGCGTGAGGGTATCTATGTAGATATCACCACAGGGGAGCCGCTATTCTCCTCTGCTGACAAGTTTGAATCGGGTTGTGGCTGGCCGAGCTTTTCCAAGCCTATTGACAAGAAACTTATCCAAGAACACCTTGACAAGTCGCACAATATGCTCCGTACCGAGGTCAGAAGTAAGCTCGGTAATGCCCACTTAGGCCACGTCTTCACCGATGGGCCAAAGGATAAGGGAGGACTACGCTACTGCATCAATAGTGCGTCCCTACGCTTTATCCCTAAAGAAGAGATGGAGAAAGAAGGGTATAGCCTTAAACTATTAGTGAAAAGTGAACAGTGAAAAATGAAAAGTCATTTACCTTTTCTCACTATTCATTATTCATCTTTCCAGATTTTCCAAGCCGCTTCAGCTTGTAGGACGAGCATGAGATAGCCATTGAGAATAGTAGCCCCTTGTGCTTCTCCTTTAGCAAGAAAAGCCGTCTTTTCAGGGTTATAGATAAGGTCGTACAAGAGGTGTTCCCTTGTTATCCACTGATAGGGAATGAGCGGAAAAGCCTCTACATTAGGGGAGGTTCCCAAGGGAGTCGTATTAATGATAAGAGAATGATATGTAATGATTTCCTTGGTAAGCTCAGTGTAAGAAATAGCTGTAGAAGAAGCCTCACGGGAAACCAATTGGTAAGGAATACCCAACTGGCTTAGCGCAAAAGCCACCGCCTTACTAGCCCCTCCTGTACCGAGAATCAGTGCGCTATGATGATGAGGTCTTAAGTGAGGTACTAAGGAATCACGAAAGCCTATATAATCTGTATTATACCCCTTGAGCTTACCTGTGGGGAGTACCTTAATCGTATTGCAAGCCTTAATGGCTATAAGTGCCTCGTCCTGCTGGTCTAACAAGGAAAGTACCGCCTCCTTATAAGGTATCGTTACATTCATTCCCACAAGAGTAGGTGTAGCAGCAATAAGTGCAGGAAGCTCCTCTATGGAAGGAATATCAAAGTTGATATACTCACAATTGGTAATTTGTTCTTTAGCAAATTTTTCTGCAAAATATCTGCGAGAGAAAGAGTAGGATATGTTGCGCCCTACTAAAGCAAAGGTCTTCATAGTTTTGAATTTTGAGATTTAAGTTATCCGTTTTTCACTATTCGCTATTCACTTTCCCGATAGGTGTCTTCCTCTCCTTCGAGGAGTTGCAGATAGCTTTTGTAACGGCTCCAGTGGAGTCTGTCCTCCTCAAGGGCTTGCTTAACAGCGCATTGAGGTTCGTTCAGGTGCAGACAGTTATGGAACTTACAGAGATGCTTAAGGGCAAAGAACTCAGGGAAGTAATCGGCCAACTCCTCTCGGTCAAAATCCACTACGCCTAAGCCCTTGATTCCTGGGGTATCTATGATGCGAGCATCAAATTCCAAATCATACATTTGGGCGAAGGTAGTGGTATGTTGTCCCTGTCCATGCAGCTCAGAGAGGGGTTGAGTCTTAAGCTGTAGGGAGGGCGAAAGAGCATTGATAAGTGTTGATTTTCCTGCGCCTGAATGGCCTAAGACCATAGCTGTTTTCCCCTGTAAGCGAGCTTTGACCTTGTCTATATTTTTGCCTGTTTGTGCAGAAATCCCGATACACTCATAGCCTACATCGCGGTACATATAAGCCAAGTACTTTACCTCGGCTAGCTCATCAGGGGTATAGGTATCTACCTTGTTAAAGAGCAATACGGCGGGAATGCTATAAGCCTCCGCTGTTACCAAAAAACGATCAATAAAGGCTGTATAGGTAGTGGGGTTATTGAGGGTTACCACAAGAAAAGCCACATCGATATTAGCAGCTAGGATATGTGTTTGCTTAGAGAGATTGACCGACTTGCGAATGATATAGTTCTCCCGTGGGGCAATCTCGGTAATGACACCCTCCCCTTTGGTCTCTGCCTCATAGAACACGACCTTATCACCCACGGCTATAGGATTGGTATTCTTTATTTCCTTGAGGCGAAACCTACCCTTGAGGCGACACTCATAAAACTGCTGGTCTTCTCCCTTGACCACATACCAGCTTCCTGTGGATTTGTAGACGATTCCATTCATAAGAAGTGAATAGTAAATAGTGAATAGTGATGCGCTTTTCACTCTTCACTTTTCATTTTTAGAGTTGCAAAGGTACAAAAAAAAGCAATAAGTATCGCTACTTATTGCTTTTTAGGTCATGAAAAACCATTCATTTACGCTTCTGCGTTGGTTTCAGGAGCCCATTCGTTGCAGAGCATCCCTTTAGCGGCATGTGATAGGTTGGCACATGCTGGTGTGTTGTACTTAGCACATGAAAGGCAATCTACTTCACCTTGAAGGCTTGGACGCATATTGAAGCTGTCGCAAGTGTGTTTGGACTCTACTTTGGTTTGGTGAAGTTTGCATACATTCTCCGCTGTCAAATTTTCGCAATTTACACAGCCGTTTACTAGTCTAATAGCCATAATTTTTCTTTTTAGTGTTAATAATCTGTCGTTGTTTTCTGGGTGCAAAGTTATGGCAAGATGTCTTTAGAAACAAAATAAATAACTCATTTTCAGTAATATGTATTTTGAATAAGTAAAAATTAATGACTAGTGACCAGTGGTAAGATGACCCAAAATCCAAAACGCTTGACTGATAATTTTTTTCAAATATTATTCGTATTTTTGTCCCTTCTAAAACCCCAAACGCTCATGATAAGATCCTTTTTTCTATCTCTTGCCGCTATAGGCTTTAGTATAAGCGCCGCTGCTCAGTGGCAACAACACATTGACTACCAGATGGATATTCAGATGGACGTGAAGACTTTCCAGTACCAAGGAAAGCAAGTGGCCGTTTATGAAAACCATTCGCCTGATACGCTGCGTACCATGTTTTATCACTTGTATCTCAATGCTTTTCAGCCTAATAGCCAAATGGATAAGAACATGCAGCAGGTACCCGATATGCCCGCCCGCTTTATGCACAATGCAGGCACGGAGGCCGAACCTAAATATATCAGTAAGCTCTCCCTGCTCAAAGAAAGCGAACAGGGGTTTATCCGCCTGCACTCCCTTATGCAAAATGGCAAAGCGGCATCCTACAAGGTAGTGGGTACCATTCTACAAGTAACCCTACCAGAACCGATTCTCCCTCAGGGCAAAGCAACTCTTACCATGGACTACACCGCTCAGATCCCTACCATGGGACTGCGTATGGGACGCAATAGCTCCGATGGGGTAGCACTTTCGCTCTCCCAGTGGTATCCCCGTATCTGCGCCTATGACAGCCAAGGCTGGCATCCCTACCAATATATATTCGGTGAGTTTTATGGGGATTGGGCAAACTTTGATGTGAAAATCACCCTTGACAAAAACTATATGGTAGCAGGTACCGGTACGCTACAGAATCCTGAGCAGATAGGCTTTGGCTACCAAAATATAAAGGAAGTAAAGACTCGCCAAAAGACCCGTACTTGGCACTTCAAGGCTGAGCGGGTGATAGATTTCTCTTGGGCGGCCGACCCTGCTTATCAGCATGATGTGGTAAAAACTAAGGATGGGGTGGAATTACACTTTTTCTATAAGAATTTCCCCGAAAGCTGGAAGCTATTACAACAAATCATGCCCGAAGTCTTGGATTTTTACGAGGCTAAAGTAGGCAAATATCCTTGGGATCATTATTCTTTTATCCAAGCGGGACAAGGAGCTATGGAGTATGCTATGTGTACCTTTATAGAGGGAGGCAAAGACCCTAAGACACTCATAAGAACGGCCTGCCATGAGCTAGCACACACTTGGTTTGAGCATATCTTTGCCATTGACGAACAGCAATATCCTTGGTTTGATGAGGGCTTTACTTGCTTCCTACAACTATGGGCTGATGCCGAAGTGGTACAGAAAGACCCAGTGGCCAACTTCTCCGACTCCCGCCGCAAGGCTTTCCTTGACTATATCCAAGACAACCAAGAGGAAGACCCCTCCATCCGTGCCGACTTCTTTGAGCGCACACGTTCCTATTTCAGTACTGCCTATGCCAAAGGGACTATGTTCGCCTCTCATTTGGACTACATTATCGGACGCCGAGCTATGGAGCGTACCTTCAAGCGTTTCTACAAGGAATATGCCTTTACTCACCCTACCCCTGAGAACTTTGTGCGCTGTGCTGAAAAGGAATCAGGCATGCAGCTCTTTTGGTTTCTCAATGAGTTCATGCACACCAATCACCATATAGGCTACTGCATAGAAAAGGTAGAAGCCAAAGGTGATAAAACCTTAGTTACTCTCAGCAAAAAAGGACGTATCCCTATGCCTCTAGACCTTATTGTTATTCCCAACGGACTGAAACCTTTCTCTCTATACATTCCTATCGACCTTACCTTTGGCGAGAAACCCAATCCCTTCATCAACATGGAACGCATCGTGCTACCCGTATGGAATTGGGCTGAAAACACTTACCAGTTCGAGCTGAACCTTCCCTTTACCAAAGTGAGAAACATCAGTATAGACCCACAGGAGTTTATGGCGGATACCAATGCGGAATGCCATAATTACTAGATAGTGACCAATGACGAGTGACTAATGACTAACGAAAAGTGAAAAAGATTTGTCACTTGTCATTTGTCATTTGTCATTAAATGTTGTATTTTTGCGCCCAAAAAAAGATGACCATCACTGAAATACAAAACGCTATTATTGAAGACTTTTCATTTTTAGAAAGTTGGGAAGACCGCTACGAATATATGATTGACTTAGGCAAGAGCCTACCGCTGATTGACCCTCAGTACAAAACAGACGAATACCTCATCAAGGGCTGCCAAAGTCAAGTATGGCTACATGCCGACAATCAGGGGGATATCATCCACTTTACAGCCGATAGTGATGCCATTATCACCAAAGGGATTATCGCTATTTTGATCAAAACCCTCTCTGACCAAAAAGCAGCCGATATACTGGCGGCCGATATGAGCTTTATTGATAAAATAGGCCTCAAGGAACATCTCTCCCCTACCCGTGCCAATGGGCTGGTGAGTATGATTGAGCAAATGAAACTCTATGCCAAAGCTATAACCTTAAAAAATAATTAAATCATGTCTGAAGAAAAAACACCTATTGATACCGACCTCATTGGCGAGAAAATCGTCGAGGTGCTCCATACTATTTATGACCCTGAAATCCCTGTGGATATATACGAACTGGGACTGATCTATGATGTGTTTATCAACGAAAACCACGATGTAAAGATCCTCATGACCCTCACCTCGCCCAACTGCCCTGTAGCGGAAGTACTCCCTCAGGAAGTCTATGAGAAGATAGGCAGTATTGACGAGATTAATGAAGTGGAAGTAGAACTCACCTTTGACCCGCCTTGGGGACAGGAGATGATGAGCGAAGAAGCCAAACTGGAACTCGGTTTCCTTTAATCCTTTATCCATGAGAAAGATAGCTGTAATCCCTGCCCGTCTTGAGGCTACTCGCTTCCCTAAGAAACTCTTACAGGACTTAGGAGGGCGCTCTGTCATAGAACAAACCTACCTGGCTACGGTGCGTACCGACCTCTTTGATGAGGTATGGGTAGCTACCGATAGTCAAGAAATTGAACAGAAAATCAAGACGATAGATGGAAAGGTCTTCCTAAGCCAAATTGCGCATAGTTGCGGGAGCAATCGTATTGCTGAGGCAGTGGAGATGCTCTCTGCGGATATTATCGTGAATGTACAAGGGGACGAGCCTTTTATCCAGAAGGAAAGTCTTGAACGTCTCTTGGAGGTTTTTGACCATGACCCCAAGCAGCAGATTGATTTAGCTTCACTAATGATGCCTCTAAAAGAATGGGAAGACATACAAAATCCTAATAATGTAAAGGTCGTGGTAGATAAGGAACAGTTTGCCCTTTATTTCTCCCGCAGCCCTATCCCTTTCAGAAGAGACGAGCAGGTCGCTTACACTTATCGCAAGCATATAGGGGTTTATGCTTTTCGCAAAGAAGCCCTGATGGCGTTCTATCGCCTTAGCCCTACTCCTTTGGAAGAGATTGAGAAGCTCGAACAGCTTCGCTACTTGGAGAATGGCAGGCGTATCAAGATGATACTGACAGAAGTAGAAAATGTAGGTATAGATACTCCCGAAGATTTAGAAAAGGCACGATTTTTGTGGAAGGACAGTGCTCCGACTTTTTAGCTTTTATTCATTAGTCTAATTTCTAAGAAATGAAACGTATTTTTTTGGCCGCTACCATGCTGCTTTCCTTTGCCAGCATAGCACAAGTACAAAACCGACAAGAGATGATTCGCTCTCAGAATCTGCAGAAATCTTGGGTTAAGAACATTCCTTTCCAAGCCCTCGAAATCAGTCGTGGGGCAGGGGAAATTATACAGGTAGAAAGAAACCCTAATAACCCTTATGAGCTGTATGTTGCCTTGGCCGAGTCGGGTGTATGGTATAGCGAAAACAATGGTGCGAGTTTCTCTCCTACTTTTGCTGACTTTATGACACCTCAAGCTGACGCTATGGCAGTAGATTGGGACAATCATACCCTATGGGTGGCCAATCATCAGGGAGTTTTCTTTAAAGAACAAGGCAAAGACTGGCAGGCTACTTCCCCTGTAGGCTATATTCTTGTACGCCAGATTACGCTGCTCTCCCCTACTAGCCTCTGCCTGAGTGCTATGGGTGAAGGAGACTCTATCCAAGGGGTACTCTGTACTACCGACAAGGGAAAAAACTGGAACCAGACCTTTGGGCAAGTAGGCGTTAATGAACTAAAAAAAGCACCATCGGCTCCCGAAATACTCTTCCTTGCGGCTTGGGATTGCGCTTTCAGTCCTTCCAATATTACTGCTGCGGGCAAGCAGTCGGGTATCTATAAAAGTAATAACGCTGGGGCTACATGGGAACTCATCACGGGTGCAGGTTCCGGTTTCCCTCAAGGGAACATCGGGAAAATATCCTTAGCTGTATTCAGCCCAACCTCTCTCTATGCACTGGTGGATAACCGCGAACGAGCCAAAGAGGATCCCTCCAACCTTAACCTACAAAGCCTTTCTGCTAAGGACTTCCTCGCCCTTGACGATGAGAGAATTAGCCAATATATATACAACCATTCGCTAGAGAAGAAATATTCGGTGGACAACCTCCGCGAGGCGGTACGCTCAGGTGCGGTAAAGGTTTCGGACTTGACCCGCTTTACCGATGCACTCCCCGCTGTCATCGGGGCTGAGATCTACTACTCGGCCGATGGTGGAAAATCTTGGGTGAAAAAGAACAACAAACCCCTGACGAATGTCTTTTATAACAAGGGATATGAAGTAGGTGCCTTGGCCGTAAATCCTAAGCAGGAGAACGAATTGTACCTCTCTGGGGTGCCTCTGCTTCGCTCTAACAATGGAGGAATCACTTGGACACTGCTCAAGGACAATCCTAAGGAGCAGAAAGTACATCAGCTATTTGCCGATGAGCGTCAACTCATTTTGGTAACTGACCAAGGCATGTTCCAGTCTCTTGATCAGGGGCGTACTTGGGCTAAGCAACAGATGCCACAAACGGCCTCTGTCATTTCCCTATCGATAGGGAAACCCGAAAATGATACTTTCTATACCAGCATCCTCAACGAAGGTGTCTTCAAGCATACAACCAGTGGCTGGTCTTTCCTAAGCCCTGAGAAGGGCGCTCTGGTAGTCACTCCAGAGAATAAGCTCTTCCTTTCTCAGCCTTTGGGAAGTATCCTCCCGCTAAGACAGAACAAGGTTACCCTCCCTTATGACAAAAAGACCAAACAGCGTTATCCTTTGCAAACAGCCTTAGCGCTCTCCCCTCAGAACAATACCATCCTCTATGCTGGGACTAACAGCCTATTCCAGTCACTTAACGAAGGTAAACAGTGGAATACTATCTCCCCGGACCTTACCAATGGTGATAAGGGGGGCATACTTTCCTATGGTACTATTTCAGCTATCTGCGAATCACCATTCCAGTTTGGTTTGCTATACACAGGTAGTGATGATGGTATGATCTACACCTCACAGAACGGAGGGGTTTCTTGGCAGATGATTTATTCCTCTTTCCCTACCCCCAACCATGTGGCTTGTCTGTTGGCTTCCAAGCATGCACAAGAGCGTGTCTATGCCATTTTGCAGAACGACAATCACCAAGCACTGCTTTTCCGCAGCAACAATATGGGTAAAAGCTGGGACAACCTCAAGGCCAATCTGCCTGAAGAGACACTCAATGTTATTGTAGAGGATCCCGCCAATGAGCAAGTGCTCTATTTAGGTACTGAAAACGGCTTATATGTATCCTTTGACATGGGAGAAAAGTGGCACCCCTTCAAGGAAAACCTACCTCGTAGCTCAGTGAGTGCCATTGCTATCAACCCTCAGAACAATCAGTTATATGTAGGTACCAAAGGGCATGGATTCTTTACGGCCAATGTTACCTCCCTAAGAGAGCTGCGTGCGGCTGTACAAGCTCAATTATTCTACCCACTCAAGGAAACTTATACCATTGCCTACTCACCCAAGTGGGGGAATACGCCTAGTCCTTGGCAGGCAGCTGAAGAACCTGTGCTATACTTAGAGTCCTTTGCCTCCAAAGATAATAATACGATCAAGATCAGTGTGGTTAAGAACAAAATCACCCTCGCCAAGTTCACTTATCAGACCAAAGTAGGGTTCAACTTTATTCCTTTTGACCTAACCTTTGTAGAAGATGGCCGTATTGCTTACGAAAAGAAACTCTTGACCACTTTCAAAAAAGCCGACAATGGAAAGTATTACCTACCCAAGGGTAACTACCAAATCATCTTTGAGAGCGATGGCTTTGAGGAAGAACGTACTTTAGTAATAGAATAAGGTTTGTTTTTTGCAAAGTGTGTTAAAAACAAGGAAATCCTTTTAGGAATCAAAAAAAAATTGTACCTTAGCTCTGTAAAAATAAAACTAATTTTCCCCTTTAAACAATAGTTATGTACACAGTTTTTTTTGATGATAAAAAGATATTGGTAACCAATACCTTAAAGAAAACTTATAAAAAGAAATATCGTATTTTCACCCTTAAGGATCTTTCTGTAGAGGCCTTTGTAAAAAAGATTGATGGATATAAATCAGGTAAATTCCTATTCTATATAGATAGCCATGACCCACTTAAGGAATTTGAAAAAGCCTTTACCCTGATACAAGCAGGAGGAGGAGTGGTTCGCAACCCTCAGGGACGCATCCTCTTTATCAAACGAAGAGGAAAGTGGGACTTGCCCAAAGGGAAATTGGAAACAGGGGAAGATATAAGCGAATGTGCCCAAAGGGAAGTAGAGGAAGAGACTGGGGTCAAAGGCCTGTTTGTCTTGGGTAAGCGAGTGATTACCTACCATATCTATAAGCAAGACCAACGTTGGTACCTGAAAGAAACCCATTGGTACAACATGTATAGTGATGGCCGAGAGGATCTCCGCCCCCAAAAAGAAGAAGATATAGAAGTATGTGCATGGAAAAAGCCTAAAAAACTCAAGAAGTTGCTAAAGAATTCTTTCTCCAGTCTCCGAGAAGTATTCAAAGGAGAATTTTGATAATTGTCAATTATTAATTGTTAATTGTTAATGCTACTATAACTCTTAAATACTAAAAACTAACCACTAATCACTAACAACTAAAAACTAAAAACTAAAAATATGTATTGGACATTAGAACTTGCCTCTTATCTCAGTGATGCGCCTTGGCCTGCTACCAAGGAAGAGATTATTGATTATGCGCTCCGTACAGGAGCCCCTATGGAAGTGGTGGAGAACCTCGAAGCCCTTGAGGACGAAGGAGAAATCTACGAGTCTATTGAGGAAATTTGGCCAGACTATCCCACGGAAGAGGATTATCTTTGGAACGAAGATGAATATTAATTTAATAAAGAGATGTGTATCATCTCTTTTTTTATCCTTATGAGCAACATTGATATTATATTGGGGATTCTCCTCTCCATTGGGATTGTACGCGGATTTATGAAGGGTTTTGTTTGGGAAGTAGCCTCCCTATTGTCTGTATTCGTGGCATTATGGGTGGCTATACACTTCTCAGCTATGGCTGCGGGCTACCTCAGCGAGGTGTTTTCTCTTTCTATGAAGACTAATCAGGTGATTTCCTTCGTTATTGTCTTCCTTTTAACCTTTGTAATGGTAAGAACTACAGGAAAAATGCTTACCAAAATCCTGGAAAGTGTTTCCTTAGGGTTACCTAACCGTATCGCTGGGGCTGTCTTCGGTATGTTCAAGTGGTCACTTATCGTAGGTACCAGTCTTATGTACCTCAACCGAGGTGCCCTTGAGCTGATTCCCAAGGAAAGCAGCGACCATTCACTACTCTATGCCCCTATTATGGAGATGAATGACTGGATTCGTACCCATATCTTCCAGTACAAAGACCTCTTGCCTAAGATAGGTGAGCAGACCTCCCCTATGGTTCAAAGTTAAAAAAAAATTAATTGATTAGTTTTTCCCCACAATTTACTGTAACTTGCGTTGTTTTTGTATCACCTTATTAAGAATCGTTAAAATGAATTGGAAACCACTGCTTCTTTCTCTTATAGGCTGCCTTTCCCTAACGGCTTGCCAATGGCTAAGTTCTACGCCCAAGGACAGTAAGGTGGTTGCCAAGGTAGGCAATTACTACCTATATGAGGAGGATATCCAAAAACTACTCCCTAAGGAGCATACCCTTGAGGACAGCGTACGCATTGTTACCCCTTATATCAACAATTGGGCGCTGCAAAAACTGCTTTTCCTCAAGGCCGAAACGAATATCCCCAATAGCAAAAAAGAAGAGTTCGAACAATTGGTCAGTGAGTATCGCAATGACCTATATACTCAGTTCTACTTAGACTTGCTCTCCCGCCAGGTGGACACCCTTATTGGCCGAAAGGAAAAAGAGGAATTCTATGAGAGAAACAAGGAAATCTTCAAGCTCACCGAGGATTTAGTACAACTTAGATTCATACAGCTCTCCCCCAAGGACTTAACCGCTAAGCTCTCCTCAGCTTTCAAGACTTATTCCCAAAAAGATAGGCGGTATATTGACTCTCTAAGCCCTCACTTTACCTCCTCCTTCCTCAACGACAGTATCTGGATCAGAGCCACAGAGGTAAAAGAAAAGATCCCTGCCCTGGCGACAAAAATCGGTAAAGGGACTGCCCAGCAACTCATTGAACAAAGAGACTCCACATCCGTATATCTGCTCAAGGTCAATAAGTACTTGGACAATACCGACTACGCCCCTATGGAGTACGCCTACCCTACCCTGAAACAAATCATCTTAAACAAACGCAAAAACACCTATATCAACAACTTAGAAAAAGAAATTATCAATGACGCTATTGAGAACAAACAATTTGAACTCTATGAACAGAATTAGTATTACCTGCCTATTATTCCTGACAACCCTTTTTGCTATCAGCCCCTTACAAGCACAATCTCATAAAGAAAAGATAGATGGGGTGGCCTCCGTCGTAGGAGATTATCTCATTTTGGAAACGGATATTGACCGTGCTTTGATAGAACTCCGCTCCCAAAATGTAGATACCAAAGGGATAACCCGTTGCCAGCTCTTGGGAAAGCTCATGGAGGACAAGCTCTATGTAAGCCAAGCTATCCAGGATAGTATCAAGATTTCCGATACAGACATCCGCGATGGGGTAAACCGCCGTATTGAGTTCCTCGTGGAGCAGCTAGGAGATATCAAAAAAGTAGTGGAGTTCTATCACAAGGACGACGAGCAATCCCTACGCGACGAACTCTTTGAGATTCTACGCCAGAACGAACTCAGCTCCCGTATGAAAGCTAAAATCGTGGAGAATATAGAGGTTACTCCAGAGGAGGTAAAACAATTCTTCAACAAAATACCTAAGGACGAACTCCCTACCATAGGCACCGAACTAGAGATTGCCCAAATCGTTATAGAACCTAAAGCCCCACAGAGTGAGGTGGATAAGGTCATCTCTCAACTCAAGGAAATCAAAAAAGATATCGTAGAGAATGGAGCAAGTTTCTCTACCAAGGCGATCCTATATTCTGCTGACCGTGCCACAGGAGGTAAAGAGCTGACTTTCAATAGGCGTTCGAGCTTTGCCAAGGAGTTCAAGGACGTGGCTTTCTCTCTACAAGAAGGGGAAATCTCCGACCCTTTCAAGACTGATTTTGGTTGGCATATCCTACAGGTGGTCAAGATCAGAGGAAAAGAAGTCTCTGTACGCCATATTCTTATGGTACCACAGATTCCTGATGCGTCCTTGGAAGAAGCTAAAAAGAAAATTAACGACATACGTGAGAAGATTATCAACAAGGAGTTTACCTTTGCCGAAGCGGCTAAAAACTTCTCCGACGAAAAAGAAACCAAAGAGGACGGCGGACAGCTGCTCAACCCCGAAGACTATTCTACCAAGTTCGAACTCACCCGTATGGAACCTATGCTCTACTCTCAAGTCTCTTCTCTGAAAGACGACGAGGTCTCTTTCCCTATCGTAGATGAGGACAGAACAGGTAGAAAGATGTACAAGATCTATCGTGTAACCAATCGTATAGGCGAACATACTGCCGATTTTGTCAAGGACTATACCCGTATCCGCGAGTTGGCACTCAAAGAAAAACAACTCGAAGCCATACAAAAATGGATCAAGGAAGCCATCAAAAAGACTTTCGTTTCCGTAAAAGGAGAATATAGAAAATGTAACTTCTCCAATAACTGGCTCAAAAAGTAAGTACTAAACAGCGAATAAGACATAAAATATTTTAGACTCTTTATTGTGTATGTCATTTATTTTTCGTAATTTTGACATCATCAATCATAATCACCTAATAAAAATATTTTTATGAAAGTAACCGTAGTAGGTGCCGGTGCAGTCGGCGCTAGTTGTGCAGAGTATATTGCACTTAAGAATTTCGCATCAGAAGTTGTTCTGGTGGACATTAAGGAAGGTTTTGCTGAAGGTAAAGCCATGGACCTTATGCAAACTGCTTCTCTTAATGGTTTTGACACACGTATCAAGGGTGTTACAGGCGATTATTCCCAAACCGCTGGAAGCGATGTAGCTGTGATCACCTCTGGTATTCCTCGCAAGCCAGGTATGACCCGTGAGGAACTCATTGGTACCAATGCCAATATCGTAAAATCGGTAGTAGAACAATTGGTAAAATACTCTCCCAATGTAATTGTGATCATCGTAAGTAACCCTATGGATACTATGGCTTATTTGGTTCACAAAGCAACCAAATTGCCTAAGAATCACATCATAGGTATGGGTGGTGCTTTGGATTCTGCTCGTTTCAGATATCGCTTAGCAGAAGCGCTCAATGCGCCTATCTCCGATGTAGATGGTATGGTAATCGCTGCTCACAGCGATAGCGGTATGCTACCACTTACACGTTTGGCTACCTATCGTGGCGTACCTGTAAGTGAATTCCTATCCGAAGAACGTCTCGCTAAAGTGGCTGAAGATACCAAGGTAGGGGGTGCTACTCTTACCAAACTCTTAGGTACTTCCGCTTGGTATGCTCCAGGAGCCGCTGTTTCTGCCCTAGTACAAGCCATCGCTTGTGATCAGAAGAAACTCTTCCCTTGTTCTGTCCTTCTCGAAGGCGAATACGGACAGAAAGATGTCTCTGTTGGGGTACCTGTCATAATCGGCAAAGATGGTGTTGAAAAAATCGTAGAGATAGCACTCAACGATGCTGAAAAAGCCAAATTCAGCGAAAGTACTCAAGCCGTACGCGAAGTCAACAAAGCTCTAGATGGCGTGATTTAAAAGAGATAAAAAACTTATCTCATCTGCATAAATAGAGGTTAAACAGAGAGGGTGCTTTCTCAAAAGCACCCTCTCTATCTAGATAAGCCTTGTATTAACGTGAGTTCAATATAACGAAAGCTCCCACATACCCAGTCGAACTCACGTTAGAATACTATCAATATCTTCTATGGGATGGATTGGATACAACTAATAAATATAGACACAAAAGTCCTTCTGAAAGAGATATAATACTCAAAACAGCAGAATATGAAAAGAATAAAAGAGGCAGTGGTTATTATTAGTTTATTCTGTATAACCGTGATAAATGCACAAACAAATGAGAATATAGGTGTTAATAAGGAGATATTAGGTGTCTTAGGAGAGAATTATACAATAGAAAAATACAAAAGTCGCCATAATAAAACCTATCTAACACTTCAGGTATTTATAGATAATATTCTTCAAAAAGATCTTTATATTGTTTCCATTAATGGAGATTCTTTTTGGATAAAGAAAAAAGAAAGTACCACTTTTATAGTCTCTCCGAAGCAATCCTATGAGGTAGGGGCTTCTGCATTTGTAACTGGGATATTAAAGATCCCCCATATTATTCCACGAAAAAGAGACTCTTTACTGATCAAGGCTTATCTAAAATCTCCGCCTAAGGTAGTACCCGCTCCCAAATATGGGAAAATAGCTATATTAGGAAAAGACTACTTTATAGATACTTACAAAAGTAAGGATAAGAAAACCTATTTGACCTTTCATGTCTTTGAATATAATACAATCGCAAATTCTTTTCATATAACTATCAATGATGAAGAGGCTGATTTCAAAGAAAGAAAAGAGAGTATCACCTATCTAGTTGAAGCTAAGAAAAATTATGATGTAGAATTTTCAAGTTTTAAAATGCAAGCCCTTAGAATACCTAAAATCCTTCCACAAGAGGGAGACTCTTTAGCTATTAAGACTTATCTAAGTGACCCCATAAAGTATTATTAACCTATAAAAACAGAAAAAAGCAGGCCTCCTAACCGAGTTAGGAGGTCTGCTTATAAAGTTACAGAGGAGTGCCTTCGTTAGTCTTGAAGCGGTATTCCAAATAAGAATAGGCATCTCTGGGGAGAATTTTAATCCATTTTCGGTATTTTAAAAACCATTTGAGGCGTATAGAGAAAAGCCCCTTGGTAAGATAGGCAGCTATAAATGGATGTATATTCAGTGTGATTCTTCCGTTGTAGTTGCTTTGAAAGATGATTTCTTCGAGATCAGTAGTAATGCGATCAATAAGCATAATAGGCGCATCTACCTCTCCTTGTTTGCTAGGATTTTCTTCCTTGGTTTTGATGTTGATTTCTGGGCGTACCCGCTGGCGAGTAATTTGTATCAGTCCGAACTTGCTGGGGGGTAATATCTTATGTTTGGCGCGGTCATCTTTCATCTCTTCTCTTAGGGCATCGAAGAGTTTTTGTCGGTTCTCTCCGCTGCTCATATCTATGAAATCTACCACGATGATACCTCCCATATCTCTCAGTCGCAATTGGCGTGCAATCTCGGTTGCGGCGATCAAATTCACCTCAAAGGCGGTTGTTTCTTGGTTTTCTGCTTTATTAGAATGGTTTCCACTATTGACATCTATCACATGTAGTGCCTCGGTATGTTCTATGACCAAGTAAGCCCCTTTGGTCATGGAAACAGTGCGTCCTAAGCCTGTTTTAATCTGCCTTTCTATATGGAATTTCTCAAAAATAGGGACAGAAGACTTATAGAGTTTTACGATATTGACTTGCTCAGGAGCAATCTCTTGCAGATAATCACGGATTTGTGTATAGAGAGCCTCATTATCTACATGGATACCAGTGAAAGTATTGTCGAACATATCCCTTAGTAGGGCACCTGTTCTATTCATTTCACTAAGAATTTTGGATGGAAAGGAGCCTTGTGGTATCTTCTTGCACATTTGTATCCAGCGTTCGTAGGAATTTTGCAAGTCCCTATCTAAGTCAGCTACCTTTTTATCCTGCGCTACAGTACGTATAATCACCCCAAAACCTTTGGGTTTAATACTCTGAACAATACGTCTTAGACGCTCTTTTTCGGCCTTGTTTTCTATTTTTTGAGAGATAGAAATCCGCTCGGAGAAGGGTACCAGCACTAAGTAACGCCCTGCTATGGAGAGTTCCGAGCTAATCCGTGGCCCCTTGGTGGAAATAGGTTCCTTGACTATTTGTACCAAGATAGGTTGTCCTGCTTTGAGTACCTCCGAGATCGCCCCGTTCTTATTAATATCTGGCTCCAGCTTGAAGTCCTTCAGTGAATAATCCTTGATCTTCCCTGAAGATACTTCCTTGATAAACTTAAGCAAGGACGAGAGTTGAGGCCCCAAGTCATGATAATGCAAGAAAGCATCCTTTTCGTATCCTACATTCACAAAAGCCGCATTCAGTCCCTGAATAGGCTTGTGAATCTTGGCAAGCATAATATCCCCTACCGAAAGGCGATTGGTATCTTCCTCCTTGTGGAGTTCTACCAAGCGACCATTCTTGAGTAAAGCAAAATCTACATCAGAAGCCCCAGAACGAATAATTAATTCTTTGGTCATTCTGTTATGATTTTAGTATTACAATTTCAGTTAAGATATAATAATATCTTTTTAAATGAACGAAAAAACGAGAAAAAGTAGTTATAAAACTACTTTTTCTTTTTGTGTCGGTTAGCTCTTGCTCTTTTTTTGCGTTTGTGCGTAGCCACTTTATGTCTTTTTCTTTTTTTTCCGCTTGGCATGTTGTTATAAATTAAAAATTAATACTCCGTTATTTCTTTTTGGTGGTTTTTTCTTTTACTTTTACCTTTGTTTTTATTGATTGCACAAATACTTTAGCTGGCTTAAAAGCAGGGATATTATGTGCTGGGATGGTAATGGTCGTGTTTTTAGAAATGTTACGTCCTGTTTTTTCAGCTCTAGCCTTAATAATGAAGCTACCAAAACCTCTGAGGTATACATTATCTCCACTCTCCAAAGATTCCTTTATCCCATCCATAAAGTGCTCTACAATATTCTGCACCTCTGTTTTCTCAACCCCCAATTTCTCAGAGATCTTCGCTACAATTTCTGCTTTTGTCATATTTTTCTTTATTTAAAAGTCAAATTATACAATATATATATACCCATAGCTTCATTTGTTATTTGGTAGGTTAAGAAACTACTTAATTTATAGCTATCTTTGGGTTTGTTTTCGGAGTGCAAATATACGAATAAATTACAAACCAACAAGTTAATAAAAAAAATTTTTTTCTCCTGAGATGTATCGCATAGAACGAACAAAATATCATTTTATACAAACAATTGATTATCAGCTAATTGATTTTTATAAAATCATAAAGTACCCCCTAGAAAGTTAAATATCATAAAAAAATTGAAGATTGTATAAAAAAAGTAATACTTTTGCCCCCAGAACATATAATAAGATACATAATGAAAAAAGTATTTTTTTTGCTCATGCTTGCTTTGGGGGTAGTCTCTTGTAAGACACAAGGCACCATTGCCAAGAGTACCCAAGGTACCCGCCAGGCCAACAAAGTAATCAAAGGAGAATGGACACTCTCTTCTGTTACTTATAATGAAAAAGGTAAGTATGAAATCACCTTGCTCAATGATACTTCTAAAGAATGCTTTGAGGGAAGTTATTGGAAATTTGTCCCAAATAACTACCGAGGTATCTACGCTATTAACAAGGCTGGATGTGCAGGAGGCGATCGTCATTTTATCTTTACCGTACAAGAAATGGACAAATCTACTGGGTATTATGACTTTTTGCTCAAACCAACCAACGAAAAGTACCAATCCGATACCAATGCGGGCGTACGCCTACATTTGGCTTATCTCTCTGAAAATGAGATGCGCTGGGAACAAACCGTTCGTGTAGATGGCAAACCTTTCGTTATTACAATGAACTTTACAAAAAATTAAATAATTATCTATGACAAAAGTATTCAAACACATAACTTTATTCCTTGTAGCAGGCTTACTTTTTGTAGGCTGTGAAGCTATTAATAATTCCAATAAAACCCAGCGCGGAGCTGTGATTGGGGCTGCCAGTGGAGCAATTCTTGGGGCGATCCTTGGTAACAACGTAGGTAGTGGTGGCAATAGCGAACTCGGTGCTGTTATCGGTACAGCTGTAGGAGGTGCCGCAGGTGCCATTATCGGAAACCAAATGGACAGACAAGCCAAGAAAATAGAAGAAGAAATCCCTGGTGCTGAAGTAAAACGAGTAGATGATGGTATCGTAGTTACCTTTGATGAAAAAAGTGGGGTTACCTTTGCTTTCAATAAGGCAGACCTTACCGATGAGGCTAAAACCTTGCTCAACAAGATGGTAACTGTTCTTAAGGAATATCCTGATACCAACGTGATTGTAGCAGGACATACTGATAGCAAAGGAAAAGCGGCCTATAACATGGGACTTTCCGAAAGACGTGCCAAAGCAGTTACTAACTTCTTTACTTCTAATGGATTGAATGCTTCTCGCTTTACCACTAAGTGGTTCGGTGCTACCCAACCTGCTTATGACAACGCTACAGAAGAAGGACGCGCTAAGAACCGTCGTGTAAACATTGCTATCGTTCCTAATGAAAAGATGAAGGAAGATGCAAAAAAACAAGCTCAACAGTAAATTTTCATAGTTATTATTGTTTTAGTTATTCTATTTGAAGAGGTGCAGCAATGTACCTCTTTTTTTTGCTCCTAAGCGAGTATTTATTAATTTTTATTCGTATATTTGCGCAAAAATACAAACATATGAACAGTATTACCTCAACTGATTTTACTTTTGAAAATCAAAAAGCTGTTTACAAAGGAAAGGTACGCGATGTATATACTATAGGAGACGACCTTCTGGTGATGGTGGCTACCGATAGGCTTTCCGCTTTTGATGTGATTCTGCCTAAGGGTATCCCCTACAAAGGACAGATCCTCAACCAGATAGCCAGTGAGAACTTAGAGCTAACAAGGGATATTGTTCCCAATTGGCTGCTAGCAACCCCTGACCCCAATGTATCGGTAGGTCTCTGCTGCGAACCCCTAAAAGTGGAAATGGTCATTCGCGGTTACTTGGCTGGACATGCTGCCCGTGAATATAAGGCTGGCAAACGCAGCCTCTGTGGCGTGGCTTTACCCGAAGGCTTAGTGGAGAATGCGCCCCTACCCTCCCCTATCATCACTCCTTCTACCAAGGCAGACAATGGCACTCACGACGAGGATATCTCCCGTGAGGACATTCTCAAAAGAGGAATCGTTTCGGCCCAGGACTATGAGCTTATGGAGCGCTATACGTACGCCCTCTTTAAGCGTGGTAGTGAGCTAGCTCACAAGAGGGGCCTTATTTTGGTAGATACCAAGTATGAGTTTGGCAAGACCAAAGACGGAGTAGTAGTACTTATCGACGAGGTACATACCCCCGATTCCTCCCGCTATTTCTATGCCGAGGGATATGAAGAGCGCCTAAGAAAAGGGGAACCCCAAAGACAACTCTCCAAGGAGTTCGTTCGCCAATGGCTTATAGAAAATGGCTTCCAAGGTCGTGCAGGCGAGCAAGTGCCTGAAATGACCAATGCCCACGTAAAGGCTATCTCCGAACGCTATATAGAACTCTATGAGCACCTCTTAGGAAAGAAATTCGTTCCGTCCGATACCACGGATATACAAGAGCGCATCTATAAGAATGTAAGCGAGTATTTGCGTAGCTTACTATAATATTTTTACTTAATTTTCTTTTGAAATGAATATACTTCTGTTAGGTTCAGGAGGTAGGGAGCATGCTTTTGCCTACCTACTCTCTCGTAGCCCCCGCTGCAAGCAACTTTATATAGCCCCCGGTAATGCAGGTACTGCCCTTGAAGGAGAAAATGTACCTATCTCAGCTACTGATTTTTCAAAGATTAAGGAATTCTGTTTAAGCAAACAGATTTCTTTGGTCGTAGTAGGCCCCGAAGAGCCTTTAGTGAAGGGGATTGTAGATTTCTTTGGACAAGATGCGGCACTTTCCAAAATACCCATTGTAGGTCCCTCCCAAAAGGGAGCTACCCTTGAAGGAAGTAAGGAGTTTGCCAAGGAATTCATGCAGCGCCATCATATCCCTACCGCCCGCTATGCGAGTTTTACCAAAGACACTATAGAAGAAGGGTTGCGCTTTTTGGAAAGCATGCAAGCTCCCTATGTTCTAAAAGCCGACGGACTGGCTGCCGGCAAGGGGGTGGTTATCTTAGACAACCTAGAAGAAGCCCAGAGCGAGCTTAAGCGTATGCTATTGGAAGAGAAATTTGGCGTAGCTAGCCAGAAAGTAGTTATTGAGGAGTTCCTCAAGGGAATAGAACTCAGCTGCTTTGTTCTGACCGATGGGCAAAGCTATAAGATTCTTCCAACCGCTAAGGACTATAAGCGTATAGGCGAGGGGGATACTGGACTCAATACAGGTGGTATGGGTGCGGTTTCTCCTGTACCTTTTGCTAACGAGGCCTTTATGCAAAAAATAGAAGAGCGTATCATAAAACCTACCATAGAAGGGCTTAAAAAGGAGCAAATCACCTATCGTGGTTTTGTCTTTATCGGCCTTATCAAGGTAGGAGATGATCCCTTTGTAATTGAGTACAATGTACGTATGGGTGATCCTGAAACTGAAGTAGTGCTCCCACGGCTACAAACCGACTTGGTTACACTCTTAGAAGCCACTGCCAAGGAACAGCTCAAGGATTGTTCACTCTCTATAGACCCCAGAAGTGCTACCACTGTAATGCTTGTCTCTGGTGGTTATCCAGAGGATTACCAAAAGGGCAAAGTTATCTCTGGTCTTGAAGTACAAAGCGAAAGCCTTATCTTCCATGCAGGTACTTGCTTGAAAGACGGCAAGGTGCTCACCGCTGGAGGCCGTGTGCTTGCTGTTACTTCTTTGGCTGATAATTTTAAAGAGGCTCTAAAAAAATCTTACAGCCGAATCGAAAAAATATCTTTTGAAAACATGTATTACCGAAAGGATATCGGAATGGATTTGTAATTTCTTTTTCATAATTATAATATATATTGAAGACTGCCCTAGAAAGGCAGTCTTTTTATTATTTAGAACCACTAAAAAATATTTCTTGTTTTTATTTTCGTATGTGAAAAATATTTTTTACCTTTGCCTAAAATTTAAACACCTAATAAAACTAAAATTTTAGACATGAAAACTATTATTTTTCGCATGTTATTTTTCTTTATCCCTGTATTAGCCATAGCCCAACAAGCTACTTTCAAGGGAAAAATCACTGCCGAAGGAAAGCCTATCTTAGGTGCCGATGTAATCCTTCGCAAGGGTAGTGAAGTGAAAGGTACCAGTAGCAAGGCCTCTGGAGAATATTCAGTAAAAGTACCTGCTGGCCAGTATAAACTTACGATCTCTTCAGTAGGGTTCAAGACTATCAATCAATCTCTTACACTTACTGAAGGTGAGACTATCACACAGAATTTTGCCTTGCAAAGAGACTTATTGGAAATTGACCAAGTGGTAGTTACCGCTACGCGTAACATCATTCCTCAGTACAAATCACCTGTGGTAGTGAGCAAGGTTACAGGCCATATCTTTGAAACCACTCAATCCCTCAGCTTGGCCGAAGGGCTTAACTTTACCCCTGGATTGCGTACTGAAACGAACTGTCAGAATTGCGGTTTTAATCAGTTGCGTATCAATGGTTTGGAAGGCTCTTACTCACAAATCTTGATTAATGGCCGCCCTGTATTCTCCTCCTTGGCTGGGGTCTATGGCCTGGAGATGATTCCTGCCAATATGATTGACCGTGTGGAAGTAGTCAGAGGGGCCGGCTCGGCACTCTATGGAGGTAATGCCATAGGAGGTACGGTAAATATTCTCACCAAAGACCCTACACATAATACCTTTATCATAGGCAACAGCCTCTCTCTAATGAAGGACGGAAGCCCTGATAACACGCTCTTTGCCAACACTTCGGTTGTGGCTGAGGATTTTGACAAGGGACTAACCCTCTTTGCCTATCAGCGCAACCGCAAGCCATACGATGCTAACGATGACGGCTATTCCGAAATCACTAAGCTGCACAATACCACTTTCGGGGCTGATGCTTTTTGGAATCCTGCAGAAAACAGCAAGATAAAGCTCAACCTGAACAGTATCAACGAGTTTCGTCGTGGAGGAAACAAGTTCGACCTCTTGCCACACCAGTCTGATATTACCGAGCAATTACGCCATCGTATCATGGCTGGAGACCTCTCCTATGAACGATTCTCTGATGATCTTGCCCATAAGTTTTCCCTATACACTTCAGCCCAATATACTGACCGAGATAGCTATTATGGAGGCGGCTTAGGTTATGCAGTCAATAGCAAAGACGAATTTGACGTGCTAGGAGCGGAAGACAAAGAAGACTATTTCAAGGCTTTGGCCAAATATGGTCATACTACCGAGCTAGTGGGCGTAGGGGGCGTTCAATATGCCTACACATTTTCTCCTGAACTAAATCTTTCTTTGGGAAGCGAATATAAGTATGATAAGGTAAATGACAACTATGTAGGCCAAAACCGCGCAGTGGATCAGACTGTACGCACCTATGGCAACTACCTACAAGTGGAATGGAATCCTATAAAAAAGCTCACTCTATTGGGGGGTAGCCGCTATGACTATGTGGATATAAAGGGAGACTACCTTTTTGCCGGAGTAGATAAGAATTCTAATAAGCAGATAAGCAAGTTTGTCCCTCGCCTTACTGCTATGTATGATCTAAGTGAAACCCTTAAGCTCCGTGGTTCCTTTGCCCAAGGCTATCGTGCTCCACAGGCTTTTGATGAAGATTTACATACTGAAGTATTGGACGGCGAACCTATCTTTGTAGAATTAGATAAAGACCTTAGCAACGAAACCTCCAATAGTTATACCGCCTCACTGAACTATACCCAAAGAGAAGGTAATACACAAGCCAACCTGATCTTGGAAGGCTTTTACACCCGTATCAACGACCGTTTTATCAACCAAGACCTTACCGATATAGGCAACATTAAGCACAAGCTAAAGACCAATGCCACTGACCAGCTCCATATCATCGGAGCCAATATAGAAGCTAACTTTGCCTTTGGCTCTCAATGGGTATGGCAGACAGGGCTTACCTATCAGCAATCTCGCTTTACCAAGGAACAAACCATTTGGGAGAATGAAGATGCAACTTCTCCGAAAAAAGTTACTTCCGACCACGTGATGCGCTCCCCAGACCTATATGGTTACACTACCCTATCCTATAACCCTATCGCAGCTCTTAAGCTCAGCTACAATGGTGTTTTCACAGGACAGATGTATGTGCCCCATGTAATTGACGCTAAATCTGGTGAGCAAATTCTCGTAAAATCACCCAATTTTTACGAACAAAACCTAAGGGCTGCCTATGCTTTCACCCTAAAAAACAATTACAAACTGGAAGTATTTACAGGTGTGAAAAATATCTTTGACCAATACCAAAAAGATTTTGACAAGGGCAAAGACCGTGATGCTGACTATATCTACGGGCCTCAACACCCACGAACTTTCTTTGTCGGGCTAACATTATCACTGGATTAATTGTCAATTGTCAATTGTCAGACAAACTGACTTCTGGCCATTAACTACTGAAAAAGAAAAATTCTTTTACCCAAATATCATTTCTGTAGAAAAAGAGGCACCTTCGGGGTTGCCTCTTTTTTGATGATTAGGGTGTCTACTCTACTCCTAAGTAATTTTTTCGTCTTTCACTTTTCATTTTTCCCTGAAATATGTATCTTTGCCTTACAATTATCCATCTCCTATGCTAAGCAAAAACCAACTAAAACAAGTACAGAAGCTCTCCCTGAAGAAATACCGAAGTGAGACAGGTCTTTTCGTAGTGGAAGGTAAGAAAGGTATCTTAGAGTTCGTCCAAGCAGGTTATAAGGCCGAAGTTATCTATGCTACTCACACCTTTTCTCCTGCACTATCTAAGCAGCCACTAACCCTTGTAAGTCCAGAGGAACTCCAACGGCTCAGTGCGCTCAAGCACCCCGATGAGGGGGTTGCTATCTTCCATCAACCTAAGAGGAAAGGTATACTCCAAGAGGGACTTATTTTGGCCTTAGACAATATCCAAGACCCAGGTAATTTAGGCACACTCATTCGCCTATGTGATTGGTTTGGGATAGAGACGCTCCTGTGCAGCGAGCAGACTGTGGATTGCTATAACCCCAAGGTCGTACAAGCCTCTATGGGGTCACTCTCACGGGTACAGGTGCATTATGTGCCCTTGGCGGGTTTCTTGGCTACTTGTGCCTTGCCTGTATATGTAGCGACCCTGGAGGGGACAAACCTCTATACAACTACTTTTCCAGAGGATTGTGTAATTGTCTTAGGCAACGAAGCCAATGGTATTAGCCCAGAGGTTGCTGCCTTGGCCAATGAAGCTATTACTATACCGCGCTTTGGCAAGCTACAACAGGCAGAAAGCCTTAATGTCGCTATGGCGGGAGCGATTATAGTGAGTCAGGTAAAAGGTAAAGCCTGCGAGGGCTCACAGCTGGGTATGTGAATAAAAAGTAAGATGGCAATAGAGAGTTTTTTTATGATAGAGACTTCTTTTAGTAACTTAAAAGAAAAACTCAAAGAAGAAATAGTGCGAGTAGATAAGGAATATGATGAAATAACGATTTCTTATCATGGTTTTTTCTCTTGGATGTATTTTTATAAAGAGGGAGAAGCTTATATAGAGGAAGAGGAGAAAGCAAAATTACTGGTAAATATCAAACACGAATCAGCGACACCACCTAGTGTTATTACAGCTTTTAGGGAAAAACTCTTATCTTTAGGATTTTGCGAAAGAGAAATATTTGATAATGAAGATAGTACTAACACAAGCACAATATAACCTATTGATTGAGGTCATAAAAGGAACTTCTTCTTGCTGTACTCTCTTATCTTCTAAAGAGGATGAAGTATGTGTCGAAATGCAAGAAAAAGATATAGAAAATGCTATAGACTGGCTTGTATATGAGCTTGATATAGAAGGATTTGACGCCAATGATGAACTTACTCCTAAGGGGAAAATATTGGAACCACTTATAGATATTTTGGAAAATATATGATGCTAACAATTGATAATCAGTTGTATATGGTTAATTCTGTGGAAGAATTAATACATCACCTTATTCCCCTTTCTAAGAAGACAGAAGCAGTGCTTCATTTATCTTTGGAGGATAGTTGGGATTCGGATGCAATCTCTTGTCAAATAGATAAGGGCAAATATTTGTTGCTTTATTATACTACAGATCTTGATAACCCTACTGAGAAATATCCTCGCAGCTATCATAGAGGACTTGAAACTCATAAAAAAGTAGAGATAAGGGGAAACTTTTATGATGAAAATACCATTTGCTATGACTATGGATTGGTATTGATGTTGTTCAAAGAGTTTTTTCAGCAAAAACAAATTCCTTTGTATATCTTATCTTAATTATAAGAGGGGAAATCGGTGAATCGCATAGCTATTGTAGCCTTTTTAAAATATTGAAAATTAGTAAGAATGATGTACTTAAATGATTTTAGTCAAGAATACCTTGTAGATTCTTTGGAAGAATTAGAAATATTACTAAAAAAACGTTTTTTAGAGGAGATCAATTTTTTTATTTTAACTTTTAAGGAAAATGGATTTCCTCAGTTATCTGCTTTTGTCAAGGGGAATAAGTGTGTTATTTACTATTTGGATGAAGAAGTACAATATATAAGCAAAGGAGGAACTGAAGAAGGTATAGAAGTATTTGTTGAGGATATACATGGGACGGAGGTATTCCTTAGCAAAAACAAAGTGCTCCCTATTGATAAGTTTTACAAAGTAGCACAATCCTTTTTCGAGACACAGACAAGACCTGATTTTATTGAATGGGAAAAGATATAAAAACTGTTGTAGTAAAAAATGCGAGATTCTTGTAAAATCTCGCATTTTTTATTTTTCACTATTTACTACTAATTCATTTAAAAAAGTTGGGCAAATCATAAGCCGGATTCTGTGCTTTCCTTTGGGGGAAAGTGCTTATCATTTATCTGGATGGGCTGTTGCCAGACCATTCTAACCGCCTACCCTCCGACATTGAGCGAGCCACTCTTAGTTGTCGGTTTACTTGGCGTTGCACCCTATAGAGTTTACCTGATTTCACTACAGCCGAACTGTACTTGCTTTCTGTTGCACTAGTCCTCGCCTTACGGCGGACGGGCGTTACCCGCTATAGCGCTCTGTGGTGTCCGGACTTTCCTCTACCCAAAGGGTAGCGATAAGCTGATTTACCCAACCTTATTAAGTGAAAAGTGGAAAGTGAAGAGCGAAAAGCTATTCACTCTTCATTTTTCACTTTACACTATCAAAAGTATTTCCCTGATTGATATCTCCCGTATTATAGCCTTTCATAAACCATTCTACGCGTTGTTTAGAGGTGCCATGGGTGAAGGAATCGGGAACTACTTGGCCTTGCATACGCTTTTGAATAGCATCGTCTCCTACAGCATTGGCAGCGCTTATGGCCTCATCTATATCATCGGCGTCAAGGTATTGCTTGTCATAGTGTGCCCATACGCCTGCATAGAAATCGGCTTGGAGCTCAAGAGCTACTGAGAGTTTGTTGGCTTCCTTTTGGCTGAGTCCCTGTTGGGCTTGGCGTACTTTTTTGGAGGTACCCAAGAGCGTTTGGACATGGTGCCCTACCTCATGAGCCATAACATAAGCAATAGCGAAATCCCCCCCTTTGGCACCAAAGCGCGTGCGAAGTTCCTCGAAGAAACTCATATCCATATACAGTTTATGATCACCTGGGCAATAGAAAGGCCCTACGGCGCTACTGGCGTTTCCACAGGCAGTCTGTACCGCGTCGGTGAAAAGAACCAAGGTAGGTTTCTGATAAGTACCTAAGTTATTTTCTGCAAATATTTTCTCCCAAACATCCTCTGTATCAGCCAATACGGTGGCAGTAAAGGCTTTAATTTCCTTTTGTTCTTCGGTTAGGTCAGCCTCATTGGCCACTTGGGTAGTTTGTCCTACTTGGTTGAACTGTTCCAAGAGGGGAGCTACAGCCTTCCCTGTTTCTCCTCCAAAGAGTTGGAGTAGAACAACTACGATTCCTAATAGACCGCCACCAGCGGCTATTTTTCCTGTGGTACTCACCCCACGGCGATCTTCCACGTTGTCACTTTGTCGTCTTCCTTGCCACTTCATAATGGTATTTTTTTGGGGGCAAAGATACAACTTTTAATGATTAATGACAAATGTGTTATTTACATTTGATACTTCTAAATCGTTAATTTATTGTGCTTTGGTATAATTTTTGTATATTTGTACCCAAAATAAGAATCTTATGGCTTACACTATTACCATCACTAGCGACAGTCCTCAAGCCTTAGCTTTTGTGAAAGAAGCTAAAAAACTTGATTTTGCGAAAGTTACAAAAATTAAAGAAACCAAGATTAAAGAAAAAGATCCTATCAAAACAAAGAAAGAGGTTAAAAAATCTATGCCTACTTTTGAGGAGGAAACCGAAGAACAATATGAAGCTATAATGGAGTTATCAAAAATAGCAAATAGAAATATAGCTCATAAATTAGCCAAAGCAAAAAACTTAGACTTACCCTTCAAAAATAAAGTCGTATGATTGTAATTGCCGACAGTAATATATTTTTTGCTTCATTGATCACCCCAAATGGAGAAATAGCAACTATCTTAAAAGATAAGAATATGCAATTTCTAGCCCCTGATTATATGATAGAAGAGGTAAAAGATCATATAGATATCATACAAAAGAAACGGAAAAAGAATAAAACAAAGCGACAAATTTCAGTTGATTTAGACTTATTGTTGAAAAATATCACTATTATTCCCCTAGAAGAATTATCCAATAAAAATATACAAAAAGCCTTTTCTATTGTAAAGGATGTAGATGAAGATGATTATGCTTTTATAGCTATGCATTTACAATATAAACATAAGATCTGGTCTCGTGATGAAGAATTAATAAATGGATTAACAGAGAGAGGCTATGGGCATTTTTTTATCTCTACAGATGAAGTGAGAAAACACCTATACAAAAAGAAGAAATGACCTACAAAATGTAGGTTATTTTTATTTTTACATCTTTCATTATTTATTTGTATTGGTTATTCTCTATAATCCTACACCCCTAAATTCTTAATAACTTTGGTCAAAAACATTTGTAAATGACAAAAAAAGATTGTATCTTTGTCCGATTTTTTATTAGCAAAAGTAATGAGCGAACAATTAGACCCAAACAAATATTCGGCAGATAATATCCAGTCCTTAGAGGGGATGGAGCACGTACGCATGCGCCCTTCTATGTATATAGGCGATGTAGGCGTAAGAGGTTTACACCACTTAGTATATGAGGTGGTGGACAACTCCATAGATGAGGCTTTGGCTGGCTATTGCGACACTATATCGGTGATTATCAATCCTGATAATTCGGTAACTGTAGAGGATAACGGGCGTGGTATCCCTGTGGATATACACAAGAAAGAAGGTGTCTCTGCCCTTGAAGTGGTAATGACAAAGATAGGGGCAGGAGGAAAGTTTGACAAGGGTTCTTACAAAGTATCTGGTGGTCTGCATGGGGTTGGGGTATCCGTTGTGAATGCCCTTTCTACGCACCTAACCGCCACTGTATATCGTGATGGAAAGATATGGGAACAGGAATATGAACGTGGAGTTGCTCTCTATCAGGTCAAAGAAAAAAGCGTTACCGATAAGCGCGGTACTAAAGTTACTTTTCTTCCTGATACGGAGATCTTCCAGCAGACTATAGAGTTCAGTTATGATGTCTTGGCCAATCGTATGCGTGAATTGGCTTTCCTGAACAAGGGAATCCGCATCACCCTAACTGACTTGCGCAATAAGAACGAAAAAGGCGAACCCATAAGCCAAGTCTTCTATTCTGAGAAAGGTTTGGAAGAGTTTATCCAATACTTGGATGGCAATCGTACCCCTATCATCAAAAAAATCATTGCTATGGAAGGGGAAAAGAACGATATTCCTGTGGAAGTAGCTATGATCTATAATGATTCTTTCAATGAGAACCTCCATTCGTATGTCAATAATATCAATACACACGAGGGGGGAACCCACTTGCAGGGCTTCCGTATGGGACTTACCCGTACGCTGAAGAACTATGCTGATAAGTCGGGTCTGCTTGAGAAAGCCAGCAAGGACAAAAAGAATCCTTTGGAAATCTCTGGGGACGACTTCCGCGAAGGGCTTACCGCAATTATCTCGGTGAAGGTAGCCGAACCTCAGTTTGAAGGACAAACTAAAACCAAGCTCGGTAACCGTGAGGTAACCGCAGCAGTCTCTCAGGCTGTATCCGATATGCTAGAGAGTTATCTAGAGGAAAACCCTGAAGATGCCAAAACGATTGTCAATAAGGTAATACTAGCCGCTCAAGCTCGCTTGGCTGCTAAGAAAGCCCGTGAAGCAGTACAGCGTAAATCGCCTATGGGAGGGGCTGGATTGCCTAACAAATTGGCGGATTGCCAAGACAGAAATCCAGCCAACTGCGAACTTTTCTTAGTCGAAGGGGATTCTGCAGGGGGTACCGCCAAGCAAGGACGTGATCAGAAGTTCCAAGCCATTTTACCACTAAGAGGTAAAATCCTCAATGTGGAAAAGGCAATGCAGCATAGGGTATTTGATAACGAGGAAATTAAGAATATCTATACTGCCCTTGGGGTAACCATAGGTACCGAGGAGGATTCTAAAGCACTTAATATAAGCAAGCTCAGATATCACAAGGTAATTATTATGAGCGATGCCGACGTAGATGGTTCGCACATCGCCACCCTCATTCTTACTTTCTTCTTCCGCTATATGCGTGAGTTGATAGAGGAAGGGCATGTGTATATTGCCACCCCTCCCCTTTACCTACTCAAGCAAGGCAAGAAGGAACAATACGCTTGGTCGGACGAAGAACGTGATACCCTTACCAAGGAGTTCTACGAGCAAGCACAAACTAAGGTAACTGTACAGCGCTACAAAGGTTTGGGAGAGATGAATGCTGATCAGTTGGCGGATACCACTATGAACCCAGCTCACCGTACTCTAAGAAAGGTAAATATAGAAAATGCTGTAGAGGCCGATAGAATCTTCTCTATGCTCATGGGTGATGATGTACCGCCTCGCCGCGAGTTCATCGAGAAAAACGCCAAGTATGCCAATATAGATGCTTAATATACCACCTATCACTCAACTCATACCTCAGCGTGCCCCTATAGTCATGGTGGATACGCTATGGGAATATAGCCCTACCACAGCTGTGGTAGGGCTTACTATCTTGCAGGACAATATATTTGTTCACAAGGGCTGCCTTTCCGCCTCTGGCCTTATAGAACATATGGCACAGAGCACAGCCCTACATAAGGGATACGGCTATTATCTTAATCATCAGCCTGCTCCCATGGGCTATATAGGTGCCATCAAGCATATAGAAATATATAAGCTCCCATCGGTGGGAGCTTGTATAAAGACGTCTATAACAATTCTTCAAGAGTTTATGGATGTTACCTTGGTTCGTATAGAAACCTTCCTTGAGGAGGTATGTATTGCCCAAGGAGAGATGAAAACCGTCTTGGCCAAGTAACTACTCTCGGCCGATAAACTTGGGATCACTTAAGGTCTTCATAAAAGCAATGAGGGCTTCTTTTTCTTGTTCGGTAAGGGGGATTCTCCCGCCGTTATTCTTCAGTATAGGGTCTAAATTGGGATAATCCCTTACACCCCTATCAAAATAATCCAAGACTTCTTTGAGTGTTGCAAACTGCCCAAAACTCCCATAGGGGGCGGTATATGCTACATTGCGCAAGGAAGGTACCCGAAAGCGATAAAGGTCATCTTCACTACCTGTAACACGGCCTCGCCCTGACTCCTCTACCGTATCGGGGTGCTCAGGGAAACCTATATTTCTAAAAGATTCATCGGTAAAGAGCGTTCCCTTGTGGCAGGAGGCACATTTGGCCTCAAAAAGGGTATATCCTTGTTGTTCCAAAGGAGTGAAAGTAGCCGTATGGTCGCGGGTCACATGGTCATACTTGCTATTGGCCGAGATTAGGGTATACATGAATTGGGCAATACTTCCCAACACTCGCTCAGAGGTGATACGGCTATCTCCATAGGCCTTAGCAAAAGCCTCTTTGTAGTAAGCATCGTCCTTAAGCTTCTTGATAACTTCCAAGAGGGAGGAGTCCATCTCCTCATGGGTAACGATAGGAGTTACAGGTTGTTCTTTAAGATCAACCACCGCTCCGTCCCACATATATTGGGTGAGGAAGGCCATATTCTGTATAGGAGGGGTATTGCGTAGGCCTATCCTACCTGCCACTCCCACAGCACGTGGATTTCTATCTCCGTAGGCTTGTCCTCGGATATGGCAGGTAGCACAGGAGATGGAGTTGTCCCGACTAAGGCGTACATCATGGAAGAGTTTGTCGCCTAAGGCTACGCCATACTGGGTAGGATAAGCCGTCTCTATCAGCGGATTTAGCGGCGGGAAATTAGTAGGAATAGCCAGTGAAAGCCTCGGATTGGTGATTTGTTGAGCTTCTTCTTGGTTGTTTTTGTTGCAGGAAGCCAAGAGAGAGAGTAAAAGTATAATGATTAGTATGTTTTTCATAGGAAAAATAAAGTTAGATTTTAAAAAGCCTGTACTCAACTATATTTTAAGTACAGGCTTTAAATAATTAGTATAGTATGAAAGCAATTATTCCACATTAAGAACGGAGAACATACCTGCTTTGTCTAAGGCAGAGCTTTCTGAATTGTCAAAGCCTTTTTGGGCTTTCTGAGGATCATTGATGTCCTTTACAATGATTTTCTTACCTTCAAGGTCTTGGTTACCTCCTATGTTATTAACGAAAGGGAACATATTATTAAGGTGATGGATTACAGGGATTTTTCCATTTAGGGAGATTTTGTTAGTACCATTGATCAGTTTATCAAAATCAGCCTTGATAGTTACCTTAGCGGTAGCTCCGCCCTTAACAGAGAGGTTTTTAGGGAAGTCTAAGGAAACAAAGCGGAAAGCATCTCTATCAATATTAAGAGTTTCATTTTCAATTCCTTTTACTTTTTTGTCTTCACCTATGACCTTAGTACCTTTGAAAGCACTACCTATATGGATAGAGAGTTCTCCATCTGTGATAGCAGGGAGAGGGTTTCCTTCTTTGTCCTTTCCTGGAGTAGGATTGGAGTACCAGCCTTCAAGTTTTACAAAGCGGTAGCCATTAGCCCATTCCCAGTGCATGATTCCCGAATGCTTAAATTCTCCTGTAAGACGGTAGAAGTTAGGAAATTGGGTTTGGAGTTTTAGGTTGTTAAGTTCTTTCTTTACACCCAAACCAAATTCTATACCCTTATACTCTCCCGAAGGAATTTCATTAAGAACAGGCGCTAGAGAAGCCGCATCAGCTTGGTTGATTAAAAAGCCTCCTTTGTCTAAATCTTCGGTGTGGTAAGGCACTTTAGTACCATCAGCCTTTACAAGGACTACATTGGTAATTACATACTTTACTTCAGAGAATTTGAGGGTTTGTCCGTTGGAAGTGTAGGCTTTGGCACCTGCTGCATCAGTTCCTAAGGTGAGTTTCTCTGCTCCTACATAGTGGTCAAACTGTAGGGTGACCTTTGCTGGAGTTGAATCGTTATTATCGTCTTTTTTACTACATGAAGAGAGTGCGGCCACTGTAGTGATAGCCATGAGGATCGTTTTGATTTTTCTCATTTTTATACGGATTAAATTTTTAAAAATTAAGGTATTTTAGGGCGTGGTTGTCTGACCCTAAGACATCAGGGGAAAAAATATTAGGTGGTTAAAATGAGAATAAAAAGAAATACTCATTCTTTATCTCTTAAAAAATGAGTATTTCTTGAGAGATATCTTCTTAAATAAATTGTGATTATTTTTATACTAATGTTGGTAGATGGCCTCAGCGCATGACAAGGCTACGAACAAAGATGTGGAAAGGTTTTGTTCTGTGGAAATGTACCCTTATCTAAAGTATAGCAAGGGGCATCCTATTGGGAAACAACATTAGGATAATGCTCTTATGTGGATATAAGAGACTTATAGAAAATGAAGAAATTATGCGATAGGAGGGCGCATTTGCTTTTTTATCACTTTATGAAGAAGCAATTGTTCCTTGAAAAAGAAAGCAGGTAGCTCCTCTGCTACAGGTACTATAGAAGCCTCAAAAGAGAAAGGCTGTACCAATACTATATCAATATCCTTGAGGTTGAGGAGCTTATCGGAAGTCTTAGAGGTATCCTCTATGCTTTTTTTCAAATGACACTTTCCGTGGCAGTCCATTTCTTTCTTGTCTTTATTCACACAATAGGCTTTCTCGATAAAGTCGCGATTGATATGGTAATGCACAATAAGAAGCGTCTGCTGAAAGGCTATCAGCAGTATGAGTAAGGATAGGAAGAAACTTACAGTGCGCTTCACAACGGATTCTTTAGTCTATTATTAAGATAGGGCAAAGATACGAATTTTTTTTAAATAAACAAGTCTTGATTTAATTTTTTTTAGCAGTTAGTTTTTACCATTTATCAACTAATTATCAACTACTTATAAATACACTTTATTCCTCTCAATTACTATTTCCAAAAAAATATTTGTTTTTTCAGGAAAAAGCTGTACCTTTGCCCCGAAAAATTACTTCTATATTCTTTAATACAGCATGAAAACTGTAATGGCAAAAATAGTAGCTTTTGTGATGGCTCTTTGCTTGTTGGCCTTACCGCTAACAAGTGAGGCGGCACCTCATGCTTGCCAAAAACAGTCTCATATGACCCATGGTAAAGCTTCCAAGGCTTGCCATAAGGAGGATGTCCCTGACTGCTGTAAAAAGAAAAATGGAGCAGCCCCCAAGCATGCTTGCTGCCAAGCAGTGCCTATGGCTTCCTATGCAAAATTAGAGAAGACAGAAGTAATCTCTACCTATCAGTTTGTTAAAAAACAAGTACTTCCTACTATTGTTTCACCTTGGGCTGTGGCGCTTGTAGATTTTCCTACAGAAAGAGCGCTTACGTCCTCTTATAACACTACTACGCTACTGCTGGTGAGGAATATCCCTATCCTCTTTCAGCAATTTCTTTGTTAGCTTATCTAAAGATTTTACTTCTTTTAGGTATTGTGGTTTGCTGTCGCTATAATAGGCATGATTAATTGTATCTGCCTAAAAGAGTGTAACTATAATGTCTAAGAGGGTATAATCTATGTATCTGTCTAAGACGTAATACCTATGTATTTGTCTAAGACGCAATAAATTGCGTCTCTACCATAGTATTAAAAATCAAAAGAAAACTAACAATGAAAAAATATATATACTTAGCATTCCTTATGCTACCTTTCTCCCTATTGGCACAAACCATGGTGCAAGGGAAAATCTCACTAAAAGACGCCACTAGCACCTTTGCCGAAGCGGGAGTGAGTATTTATTGGGAAGATACTACCATTGGTACTACTACCGATGAGAATGGTCACTTCAAACTATTGTATAAGCCAGAACTCAAGAAATTGGTTATCAGCTATGTAGGTTTTAAAACCAAAGTGCTGACCATTACCGATCCAGTGAAGTTTGTTACCACCACCCTCTTGGAGGATACTAACCAATTGGATGCTGTGGAGGTAACTGCTGCCAAGCGCAAACCTACCGAACGCCTACAACTGAGCACCGTAGGTATGGTCAATATCAACTCAGGAGAGCTACTCAAGGCGGCTTGCTGCAACCTCTCCGATAGCTTTGAGACCAGCTCCAATACAGAAGTAGCTGTAGCCGATGCTGTTACAGGTACTAAGCAAATAAAGATGCTTGGCTTGGCCAGTCCTTATCTGTCTCTTACTCAGGAAAATGTACCCAGCATACGCGGCGCTTCACAGGTGTATGGTATGACCTTTATCCCTGGCTCTTGGGTAGATAACATTCAGATTATCAAGGGAGCAGGGAGTGTCATCAATGGCTACGAAAGCATCGCAGGACAGATAAACACCGAATTGGTCAAACCAATACTCGATACACCTATCTACCTAAATGTATATGGTAGTGATGATGGCCGTTTTGAGCTTAACAATCACCTCAATACTAAGGTAAATGATCATTGGCACACAGGCCTTTACATACATGGTAATGCCCGCAATATGCAGATGGACAACAATGGCGATGGCTTTATGGACATACCCACAGGCAGCCAAATCAACCTGATGAACCGTTGGCAGTATGCCAATCCCAATACAGGCTGGATGTCCAACCTCTCCCTACATTACCTCTATGATGATCGCAAGGCTGGACAACTCAGCAGCATAACTACGCCTTCCCTTTGGCAGAGTACCAATAAGATCCACCAGTTCAACGCCTCTGCTAAGCTCGGTTATATATGGGAGGATATGCCTTACCAGAGTTTGGGCTTTCAGGCCGACTATAAGCAGTATGACCAAGATAGTCATTTCGGGCTTAACCAATATGATATCTCCCAGAAGACCATCTATGTAAATGCGCTCTTTAAGTCTATCATCTCCAATACCAACCATACCTTTACCACTGGAGTTAATAGTATTACCGATGTGATAGAAGAACGCTTAGGTACCGCTTCTCTTTCTGGGGATTATAACCGTACCGACTTTTCCGCTGGGGCTTTCTTCGAGTATAGTCTTTCGGCAGGAGACAGCTTCGGGCTTACCGCTGGAGCAAGGGCTGACTACCACAATCGTATGGGTGCCTTCATCACCCCTCGTTTCCACTTGCGTTATATGCCTTGGAAGAAGGGAACCCTACGCCTTGCTGTAGGTCGTGGAGAGCGCTTGGCGAGTATATTTTCAGAAAACCAAAAACTCTTCTCTACCGCCAGAGCTATACGCCTTATGGGCACTGACGCTAACAAGACCTATGGACTTTCCCCTGAGATTGCTTGGAACTATGGACTTTCCTTTACCCAATACTTACCCTTGGGAGGTAGAGATTTAGAGCTAGTGGGCGACCTATATTATACCAATTTTACCAATCAGGTAGTGGTAGATTGGGACAACCCTAGAGAGGTGTCTTTCTATAACCTTGCGGGTAAGAGCTTTTCTACCAATTTCCAAGTAGAAGCCAACTATGAGATTCTCAAGCGTACCCACCTAAAGGTAGCCTATAAGTGGTTTGATGTGCAAACAGACTACAGCAGTGGCCGACGTACTCAGCCCCTGCAACCCAAAGAACGCTGGATGGTCAATCTCTCTTATGAAACCATACCACATGAGGGACGCCAATGGAAGTTTGACGCTACCTTCAATGCTATAGGTAGCCAACGCCTACCCGATACCGCTGCCAATCCTTTGGCTTATCAAATGGGAGATACCGCGCCTAGTTATACCACTACCCAAGCACAGCTCACCCGTGTCTTTTCCCCTATGATAGAGGCCTATGTAGGAGCAGAAAATCTATTTAATTACTATCAAAAACACGCTATCATCGCCACTGATGCCCCTTTTGGCACTTATTTTGATGCTTCTATGGCCTATGCACCCGTGCAAGGACGTATGATCTATGCAGGGTTGCGCTTTAAACTGAAATAACAACTTAATATATTTATATTTATCATGAAAAGATTTATACTTTTGGCTCTCTTAGCCCTTACTTTGCCTGTCGTAGCGCAGCGTAAAAATGCAAAAGCACAACTCAATGTAGAAGGTATCTGTAATTCCTGTAAGGCTCGTATAGAAAAAGCAGCCTTGGGAGTAAAGGGTGTCAAGTACGCCCAGTGGAATGTGGATACACACCAGCTATCCCTTCTCCTTGACGAGCGCAAGACCTCTACCCACCAAGTACAGGAGGCTATTGCTAAGGTCGGTCATTCCAATAGCCTTCCCGATGGCTCCGAAAAGGTAGAAGCTACCGAAGAAGACTATAACAAGGTAAGCGACTGCTGCAAGTACCGCGATGAAGAGGTAGTGAAGAGTCATCACTAAACCTATAGCATAAGAGAAAAAAGGCTGTTCCCACTTGGAGACAGCCTTTTTTCATTATTTAAAAATCAATCTATTAAGAGCCACAATTAATAAAGAGCACTGGCGTACCATCTTCCTCATAGCCTTCTATATCAAAACCTTCAAAGAAGATATGATCTCCTAAATCCTTATTGGCTAAGGTGTTATGTATCAGCCAAAGCAGCTCTAAAGCACCAAAGGACGCGCCATCTCCTGAAAAGAGTTCAGAGACGATAAGAGCTTGATAGAGACCATTGGCATCGGGTTCGCCTTCTAAGAGATGTTCGTTGGCAAGTATCTCAAAATCATGGAGTTCGCGCTTGCTCTTGATCCATGCCTCATACATAATCTTCACCTTAGGCGTTTTGAATATGGTACCAAAAGGATTGAAGTTGTTTAGGCTATTTTCCATATCAGAATTATAGTCCTTGACAGCCTCCCAGAAAATCATCAGCCCAGGGAAGTGTTCTTGGGTAAATGCCCAATACACTTGGTCTAAAAGGCTTGTATTCTGCATAGGAGCATAGTCCTGGCATACATTTGGACGATTGACATCTACCACAGGAGGGTAAGGGATATCCTTCTCAGAGAAAAGTTCTAAGAGAGCTGAACTATCATTCTCGAGCTTGTACAACATCTCTTGCTCGTATAGGGGCACTATGGTGTAGAAATTCACCTCTTTGCCTGTAGGGAGTTTTGCGATGGCTTCCTCCCCTTGCTTGTCATCAGTACCGATAAGAAGCATACAAGTAAACTTTGTCCCTTCCAAAGGCTCTCCCGTAGGTACGGTATGCCCCCAAGCCAAGAAAGTATCTTGTTCTATAGGCAGGCGAGAGAGGATTTTAAGCCAACGTATAGGCCAATAATCTTTCTCCTCTTCACTCTTGATGTTCCAAGTGGCTGGTAGGTGAATGACCATTTCTGCAAAAGGACTGCCGGAGAAGTCTTCAGGGATATTCATATGATAAGCCCCCATACCTCCTGTAACCAAAGTGTAGTAATTACGCTCTGGAGTAGGTTTTACAATATAGATATCACAGTGAATATCAGGGGAAACCAACTCGTGGAATACCTCGTCAAACTCACCTATATTTTCCTTGATATAAGTCTCCAAGGCCTCTCGTTCCTGCTCATCATAGTAAGCAGGTTCAAAGTTGCTAGAGAGGAACTCTATGGCATCCTTCTGCTCTGAATAGGCCATACGTCCTGTTTCTATACCTTCTATAGTGGCCGATAGCCATTGGAAAAGTCCTGCGAAAACAAAAGACACATCGTACTCCTCTAAATTCTCATGAGGGGTTACCCCTATGAGTTGCCCGAAGATACCATCCTCATCATTATCAAAATCAAAGCACAAGTAGCTATCCTTTTCTCCCTCTATATGCTGCATCATAAAAGGCACCCATTTGCGGTTAAAGAGTTGATTCTTCACCTCTCCTTCGTCTACGAACTCCTCCTCTGGGATTTGTTTGCTCTGCCAATCTCCTCCAAAGTGGTTCTCTAAGAAAGTGACGATATTTCTTTGGGCTTCTTCTATTTGGTCAAGATTTAAAAAGCGCTGCCCTACTCCAAAGAAAGGCCCATCGCCCTGTTGTCCGCTAAAGGTTCTATGTAGCTGCTTGAACTCCTCAGGCAGCTCAAAACCTAAGCGCTGTTCGAAGCGCTCTATCTGCTGCTCTGTAGCGGGAGCACCTAGGCGTGATGCCATTGGGGGGGCATATTCCTTAAGGGTTTTTACAAAGTCCTCCAAGATATATTCCACCTCACCACGGCCACCCTTGACCGCCTCACGAAGTGAGATGCCTTTCTCATCGGCCAAGGCTATATAGTGTAGCAATTCTTGTGTACCAGAAAGTGAAGGGGCACGTTCTAAGTATTTGCGGGCATTGTCTATATCATTGAGATAGAAGTAAGAATAGCCAATACGGTAATTCCAACTTTCGGTATCTCCTATTTCTTCCTCCAGATATTTGAACACCTCCACCGCACGGCGCAAGTATTTTTCGTTCTCCTCAGAGGGATCTAACCAATACAAATTATTATAGGCACGTCCTAACTCACTGAGTACCTCAGTGGTTTTACTCTCATCGGGGAGTTTCTCTATGAAATCGATGATGGCCTGTATATGGTCATCTTCGTTCCATTTGTCTATTTTTTTTAGGATTTGTTGCTCTGTCATAATTTTTATTTATTTATCTATGAAGTAGTTATGATAAAGTATAGGCAAAAAAAAAGTGGCAAGCTACCTACATCGCACCGCTACAACCTTATACCTTTGCTGCGTTCCCACCCTGGAGGATTCTAAGGGAGCTGGTCGTGTAGGACTTGCCGAGTGCAAAGGTACAAAAAAATTTATAACTTCCAACTCCTATCACGAATTTTTTTTGTACTTTTACACAAAAATTTTCACCCCTTGCTCTTCTATTCAAAAACAGATTAGCAAAACACTGAAATACAGCAACTTATTTAATCTTTACCTTATGATAACCAACCAAACATTCACCATGATTAAGCCCAATGCCGTAGAAAAAGGGCATACAGGAGCTATTATTGACCAAATTATTAAAGGAGGCTATCGCATTTTAGCCCTCAAATATGTTTGGCTAAGCCAAAGAGAAGCTGAAGCGTTCTATGAAGTGCACAAGGAACGTCCCTTCTTTGGAGAGTTGGTCGCTTTCATGTCGCGCAGTCCTATTGTCGCCATAGCTTTGGAAAAGGACAATGCTGTGGAAGCCTTCCGCACCTTCATCGGAGCTACCGATCCTGCCAAGGCTGAAGCAGGCACTATTCGTGCCAAATATGGGGAAAGCGTAGGAGAAAATGCCATACATGGCTCCGACTCCAACGAAAACGCCCAAAGAGAAATAGCATTTTTCTTTTCTGGACGAGAGATATATAAGTGAAAAGTGACTAATGACTAATGACTAGTGACTAATGACTAGTGATAAGTAAAAAGTGAAGAGTGAGTAACTATTGTTACTATTCACTCTTCACTTTTAGTTATTCACTTAATTCTCTTTTCGTTATTCACTTAATTCTCTTTTCGTTATTCACTTAATTTAATCAGGAAGAGATACACAGGGAAGTGGTCGGAATAGCCCCCTGTATAGCTACCATTGGCATAGCTGCGGAAAGGATAGCCTGCAAACCGTCCTGAAGGATTGGCTAGCTCTGGGCTATTGAATACGCCTGCTTTCCAATATTTGTACCCTTCCACCTGCTTACCTATATAGCCATAGGTCAAGATGAATTGGTCAAAAAGGCTCCAGCTATCGCGATAAGCCAAAGTACCCACTCCTTTCTTGAAGAGGTTTTCCATAGGATTGTATAGGTCGCCTTGGCTTATTTTTTCCTTATTTGCCTTGGTCTTGAGTACCTTCTTGAAAGCTGAGTTGGTAGGATCATCATTGAAGTCGCCCATACTAATGACCTTTGCCTTGGGATTTATCGCTGTCAAAGAATCAAAAATATGTTTGTTCAGAGCTGCTGCGGCTTCCCTAAAGGGACGAGAGGCAGCCTCTCCTCCTGAGCGTGAAGGCCAGTGATTGATGATAAAATGTAGCTCCTCCCCTTCCATCTGTCCTGAGACAAGAATTTGGTCGCGTGTATAGCGAGGCTTGCCTGTAGAAGGGTCTTTGATATCCAAAAAGTGCTTGGAGGTATGGGTAGGGGTGAATACATCTTTCTTGTACATAAAGGCCACATCTATCCCACGGGCATCAGGAGAATCATAATGTACGATGCCGTAATTGTAATCCTTGAGGGCTTCGCTATGGGCTAAATCCTCCACCACACTGCGGTTTTCTACCTCCGAAAGTCCCACAAAATCAGGCGCTGTACTTGTAACATCTCGTCCTATCTTGGCGATAGTAGAGGCTATCTTATGGATATGATCAAAGTAGTTGGCACTTGTCCAGTGGTCTTTGCCCTCAGGAGTACGCTCGTCATCAAACTTCTTTGGGTCATTGATGGTATCGAACAAATTCTCCACATTGTAGAAAGCCACCGTGCGGACTTTGTACTGCTTGGTCTGCGCCTGCAAAGATAAGCTAGTGAATATCAATGAGATTGATAATAATAAATAGTTTTTTTTCATGTAAGTTTCTTTTATACAAAGATACGTTTTTTTCTTGAGATGAAGCACTTTTATTTTTTAAGAGAAATAAATTCACCGACATATTTGAAACATTAGATGCTCCTTTACTCTATTTAGAGCGTATTATAGCCTTTTAAAATGCTTTTCTCTATAATGGGTAAAGGAAAATAAAGGTTTAGTTCTTTTGTATTGTATTGATTAGTAGGTTGTTGGAATTTTAACAACACATCTGATACATTACCATAATTCTTCTCCATAAGTTTCTTTATAAAACATATTAAATAAAATAAAGAATTCATCCAAAGCCTTTTCTTCAGTTTCAAATTTATAATAAAGTATATTAGCCCAACCTCTAGAGTCTCTCATATTATACCTTTTTCTTAGCCATTCATAAAATTTTTTGTATAAGATACTAGCTTTTACATCTTCCTTGGTATCACGATAATGCCAACCATTAATAAAAGCTTCTAAACAAAATATATTGTGAATTCCAATAAATAATTCCGGAATAGGCTTAATAAGTTTTATAAGTTCTATTATTGTCATAGTAAAAAATATTAAAATTCAGTTTTGGTTTCGGTATGTGTTACCCCCGCTGGGATTAAGCACTTTTATTTATAATGAAAAAGGAGTGCTTTTATAATTTCTTCATCAGATATAGATGCTTCTTCTATTTTGATAAGATCTTTTCCTACAGGAGTTTCTTCCCATCTATTAATTAATTTATCAATTACAACTTCTTTAGTTCCGTCTTTAATAACTATAAATCGTTTTTTATTATCTTCCTTTTCCTCCTTGGAAGAAAATGATAGTATGTAAGCCTTAGGACAATCGGGATGCTCCTTATAAATCACACGTTTAAAATCAAGATTAGAAGGGTTAGTAGGTACTTTGTATTCTAAATCTACATTGAATTTTTCTCTACATAAAGCTATTATTTCTTCCAAAGGGGTAGAAAAATCAGCTTCATAATCTATGATACTTTCTACCTTACCCTCTTTTATATAGGTGATTTCTTTGCCAATAGGAGTATCTCCTAACGCTGTTTTCTTGGTATATATGGTACCTGTATCTAAATAGTACCCACGATATACTTGATATCTGTTATAAGAGTTAAACCAATACAAACCTGCGTATTTATGACTTTTCCCAAATCTGTATACGTTTCCTTTTCCATCAGGATACTGCATTACATAATGCCTTCTCTTTCTTTTCCCTTCTGCTATAATTGTATCCACAAGTGTCTCTATTTCATCAAGACGAAGGAAAGTGTCTCCCTTATACTCTCCGTTTTGATCAAATATACCCTTTTCTGTGGGATAAGTGCTATTCTTCTGTGCTGAACAAGAGAACGAGATAAGCAAAGTTATCCCTAAAATAATGGAGGCTAAGAGAGATTTATGACATATATGGCACATGCTTGAATCCTATTTTTGCCGACAAATATACAAAATAATTCGTATATTTGCCCTTAATTTTTCACTTTATTATGGCAGACGATCAAAAGATTATCTTTTCCATGAATAAGGTCAGTAAGACCTATTCATCTACCAACAAACAGGTGCTTAAGGATATCTATCTGAGTTTCTTCTATGGGGCTAAGATTGGTATTCTGGGGCTTAATGGGGCGGGTAAGTCGTCCCTACTGAAGATCATCGCGGGGATAGACAAGAACTATCAGGGCGAAGTGGTTTTTGCCCCTGGCTATACAGTGGGTTACCTAGAGCAGGAACCCAAATTAGACGAGGAAAAAACGGTTATTGAGGTCGTTCGCGAGGGGGTAGCCGAGACGGTGAAGCTCTTGGACGAGTTCAACCATATCAATGACCTTTTTGGCTTAGAGGAGAACTACTCCGATCCAGAGAAGATGCAAAAACTGATGGACAAGCAGGCGGAGTTACAAGACAGGATAGATGCGCTGAATGCTTGGGAGCTTGACAATCAGCTGGAAGTAGCTATGGATGCCCTCCGTACTCCTGACCCTGATACCCCTATCAAGGTACTCTCAGGAGGAGAACGCCGCCGAGTAGCCCTCTGCCGTCTCCTATTGCAACAGCCCGATGTATTGCTATTGGACGAGCCTACCAACCACCTTGATGCCGAATCTGTCCTATGGCTCGAACAGCATCTCCAACAGTATGCAGGCACGGTGATTGCTGTCACCCACGACCGTTATTTCTTGGACAATGTAGCGGGCTGGATCTTAGAGCTTGACCGTGGGGAGGGAATCCCATGGAAGGGCAACTACTCCTCTTGGCTGGATCAAAAGGCCAAACGCCTTGCCCAAGAGCAAAAAGCAGAGACCAAGCGACAAAAGGTACTCGAACGAGAGCTTGAGTGGGTACGACAAGGCGCCAAAGGGCGCCAAGCCAAACAGAAAGCGCGCTTGCAGAACTATGACCGCCTACTGAGTGAAGACCAAAAACAATTGGAGGAAAAGCTCGAAATCTATATCCCTAATGGGCCTCGCTTGGGTACCAATGTGATAGAGGCGCGCCATGTAAGCAAGGCTTTCGGTGATAAGCTCCTCTATGATGACCTGAACTTTGTCCTCCCACAGGCGGGTATCGTAGGGGTGATAGGTCCCAATGGTGCAGGGAAATCCACTATCTTCCGTATGATCATGGGGGAAGAAAAGCCCGATAGTGGGGAGTTCCTCGTAGGAGATACCGTAAAAATCGCCTATGTGGATCAGACCCATAAGAATATAGACCCCGAAAAGAGTATTTGGGAAAACTTCTCCGACGGACAAGACCTCATTCTCATGGGCGGTCGCCAAGTGAACTCCCGTGCCTACCTAAGTCGCTTCAACTTCTCTGGTAGTGACCAAAACAAAAAGGTAGCTACCCTTTCTGGAGGAGAGCGCAACCGCCTGCATCTGGCCATGACTCTCAAGGAAGAAGGCAACGTGCTCCTCTTGGACGAGCCTACCAATGACCTGGATGTCAACACCCTACGTGCCTTAGAAGAAGGTTTGGAGAACTTCGCTGGTTGTGCGGTAGTGATCTCCCACGACCGCTGGTTCTTAGACCGTATCTGTACTCATATCTTGGCTTTTGAGGGAGATTCTCAGGTGTATTTCTTCGAGGGCAGCTTCTCAGAATATGAGGAAAACAAGAAAAAACGCCTCGGCAAGGAGGTTACTCCCACACGTATCAAATACAAGAAACTCACCCGATAAAGTAAAAAGGTATCGCCCGAAAGCGATACCTTTTCTTGTCAAATAAAAAAAACAATAAACTCAATTTTAAAACTCTACTTTGATAATCACTACTCCATTAGCCCCTTTTTCCTTAAAGTCGGTAGTACGTGGAGCACCTTTTTTGAAAACCGTAGTGGAAACGATTTTACTGATTTTGGCCAACTCACTCTGTGGGTAGTCCATTACATCTTTGTAATTGATAAGCACTAACGGATAGGCCTCTGTGCGTTTTTGGTTTTTCTTGATATAGGCTTGATAGTCGCGTAGGGACTTCTTTATCTTGGTCTTTAGGTTTTCGTCCAAGAGTTTTTCTCCGCCTTGTAGCGCCTCAGTGGACGTACCGCTACCTGTTTCGGCCAACTCTGTATTTACCACACGCTGACCGGTACGGAACTCCTCGGATTTGCGTTTTCTCTCCTCCTCTTTTGCTTTTCTTTCGGCCTCTTTCTTAGCGTTGTACTCAGCTACCTCGCGGGCATACTTTTGCTTGGCTTCCTCTTCAGCTTTTTTCTTAGCCTCCTCTTCAGCCTTACGCTTTTCTGCCTCTTTCTGCAAAGCAAGTTTGCGTTCTAGCTCCGCCTTTTCTTTCTCTGCTTTTTCCTTTTCCAGGCGCGCTTTTTCCTTTTCATATTCTGCATTTTTCTTGGCTATAGCCTCTTTTTCCTTAGCTTTTTTCTCTGCTTTTTCCATTTCTGCTTTTTGCTGAGCGGCAAGTACCTCCTCATAATTAGCATCAAAGATAGGTTTACCTTCTGCCTTTCCAAAATTATAGTTGAAATAGAAGATAGGGCGGCTATCCTTGGTTGGTTTTCCTTTTCCGAAATAAGCACACCAAGATGGGTTTATCCTAAGATAATAGCCCCAACCGTCGAAATAGCGGGTATAAGTATAGTTTTTGAAGTCAAATAGCTTAGTGGCAAGGTTGTAAGTACCTACCTTAAAAGTTGGGCTACTGGTTTCTATATATTTGATTTTGTTACTCTTATCCACTCCTAAGAAATAATCTACTTTATCCACAGTAGTTTTTTCCTTTCTTAGGAAACCAAGGGGCGTTTCTAAGGTTTCGTTCAAGTGGTTATCCTTCCAAGAATCTTCCAACTTGGGTTGGGCAAAGCTAAAAAAAGCGGTACAGAAACACAGGGCTGTTAAAAAATACGATACTTTCATTTGTCTAATAATATAAAATTTTTGATTAAAACTAATTGTGGGGGCAAATATACAAAAAAAAGTAAAAATAAAAAAACAAAAAAATCAAGAATTGGTCACTTGTTACTTGTCCTTAAAATAGTTTTCTATATACTTTTTCAGTGGTTGTGGTTGCTGGGCAATATGTTCGTGAATATACTTTCTATCCTCTTCTATATCAGAACGGTACGGCACTATCTTAGGAAGATGTTCTTGTACACTGAGGCGTACCATACGAAGTTCTATATTTTCAGGTTCTTTCTCTATTGCGCTCTCTATGAGTGCCTTACCCTCTTTGAGAGACTGTCGGAGCTTCCCCGATTGCTTGGCGTACATCATCAGGGCAGCCCCCTTATAAGCCTGCAAAAGGGGCGTATTTGTACTGACTCCTTGCATCAGTTGGTAGAACTGTGCTGTATGTTCCTTGGTAGTGGAGGCAGAAGTATAGGCCTTGCGTATCTCCTCCACTGATTGTCCATGTACAAAAAGTGGTATAAGACAGCACAACAAACAAAATCTTAGCATATCTTATAGGTATTGGTTAGTTTTAGGGCTATGGTATCACCAAAGGAAGTAATGTTCTTCACTACAATCGTCTCTGGTTGCTCGGTAAGTTCCATCTGTAGGGAGAGTTCGCCCGCTGTATGGGGATTGATCAGGGTCATAAACTTCACTTGGGAGGTCTTACTCAAGAAAAGTTTCTTTTGAGTAATCTTTTCTGTGAGTTCCTTGATAATCTGGAGCATACACACCCCAGGGGTAATGGGATTACCAGGGAAATGACCTGCAAAAATCGGGTGAGCAGGATTGAGGGTAATACGACAAATGTATTTCCCCTCGCCCTGAGGTGCTATCTGGTTGAGTGTATAAAAGTCGTCTAACATAAGGTATTTATTTTTAAGGCAATACGTCCAAAGTCATCTTTACAGGCAAGGTGTGATGCTCAATTACGATCTGTGAGAGTTCGCCCGTCTGCCTATAGTGAGCGGTAAAAGTAGTATAGGGTTTTGACTTTTTTGTATTGAGTTGCTGATATATTTTTTTATTTTGATTTTCAAACAGATACACCTTACTTTTCCCCTCTGTTACTACATAAGCTACCTCTTGATTATGGATATATTTATCCCCATACCTATCTGCTTCCAATAAATCCTGAAAATCCCGCTGGAGGAGCTTAATAAGTGGCTTCCTATCCAAAGCCTCGGCTATATAATCCACTCGCCAGCCTTCCCCTCTTTTATAATAGAATTTTAAAAGTGTATTACCAAAATCGGTAGTCAGGGCAACTATATGAAAATAAGTAGCGGTTTTTATGGCCAATACCCCATTGAAGCTATGTCCATAGGCCTCAATAGTGGCTCTTAGCTGGTATTCACCTATGCCAAAATAGGGATTGGCTATATACTCCCCCGTCTTTTCCTTCTGGTAAGTATCAGGCAAGCGGTAGGAAGTGCCACAACTGAGGCATAGGAAAAAGATACTATAGTGTAAAAGCCGCTTCATCAATAGGGGCATTGAGTTGTTGGTGTGTAAAGGTAATTTCGGTATAGTCGTCGGTAGGTTCTATGAGCTTGACACGCCCTACAGTGGCATCGGGGGAGAAAAACAAATGTATTTCCTTAATGTACTTGAGCAGGGTCTTGTCCTTGGGCAACAGTTGCGCCTTGGTATCTCTCCCTTCACTATATAAGGTGACAGCAAACTCTTTTTGGTCAAACATATTGCCACTTACCGTGCTTACAATCAGGCTATTAATCTTTTTGAAAATCTTATTATCCGCCTTCATTTGAGAAACCTTCCCCGCATCATTGACCTTGATTTGATCCTTTTGAAAGACAATCTGATACTGATAGGGCGTTGTATATTGCCAATTGAGCCTATCAGGAGCCGAAAAAAACATCTTCCCTTTGGTCTCTATATCGTTGGACATGAACTCCAAATGCTTCTTTTGAGTGAAAGCCGCTTGCATGGTCTTGATTGTCTTATTCTTTGCCATCACCTTCTCCTTAAAAGCCGTAGCTTGTGTCTGGGAAAGTGGTTGCTGCCCCCACAACACTGTAGTGGCAAGTAGGAACAAAAGAAAGTATATCGCTCTCATAAATAGTTTTTTGTAGATCTTCTAGCAATAACTATGCCACAACATCACCAAGACAAGGGCGAATAAAACTATCCAGCTGGTCAAACTCTATCAAAAAGGCATCATGCCCATGTATGGAGTGTATCTCATGGTAAGTTACTTCCTTACCCATTTGCTTTAAAGCTTGGTAAGTAAGCCTATTTTCTTGAGGTACAAAATACAAATCTGTATCAGTGGCTATGATATGTATCTGGGTCGTTACGGGTGCCATTACCTGCTCGAATCCTCCCCTATCCTTGCAAATATCAATCGTTTTAACCAACTGATTCATCAGCTTATAAGCCTCAAGGGTAAATCGGTTTTGGAGTTTCTCTCCGTGATGGAGCAGCCAAGTTTCCGTATTGAAGAGGTTGCGTTCTATATTGACACTACGGTCAAATTTTTCCTTGAGCGAAGCAGGGGTACGATAGCAGAGCATAGCGTGCATACGGGCATCATGCAAGGGATTGTTGCCCTCCAAGAGTCGTTCTTGGACAAGACAGTTGGCTATTACCCAGTCCGTAGTTTTCCAGTCGGTAGCCACCGCGAAGAAGTGGGTTATATATTGGGGTGCCAAGGCCAGCATCTCCCAAGCAATACCGCCCCCTAAGGAACTCCCCGAAAGGATATCCACATGCGCCACTCCCAGTTGCTGCAAGCCCAAGAGGAAGATCCGCGCCACATCGCGGGCTGTCCATAGCTTATAGTCGGCAATCAGCGCCCCATTGCGATAGCCATTACCAGGGATATTAAAGCAAATCACCGTATGGGTAAGCGTATCAAAAGGCTTCCCCTCCCCTACCGTTTGGTTCCACCAGCCCTCCTTACCGATGACCTGAGAGTTTCCTGTAAGGGCATGATTCACTACAATTACAGGAGCCTTACCCAAAGGCTGCCCAAAAAGTTGATAGGTCAGTTCCAAGCAAGGATATTCTTTCCCCAACAGGGTAGTAAAGTTATTGATTTCTATACACTTAAGTTCGTCCATAGTACTATCTTCTGTCTTTGCGAGAAGTATATTATACTTCTTTTTATATTTGAGCGCAAAATTAGGTTTTTATAAGGAGATAAACAAATTTTTATAGTTTTAAATCGGGTGTCAAAGAATGATATTTTACTTACCTTATCTTTGCCGAAAAACATTGAGCTTATGAAACCCTTATTACATTTAGATATGTTCAGTACCCCTAACCGACTTCTTGAAGACCTCATAAAAGAAAGTTTAAAGGCAAGGCTTTCCTCCTTAGAACGGCTTCTTAAGGAGGCACAACTACCCATCATCAGGATAACTTGCTACAAATACAATCGATTGGAAGCCAATTGTCTTATTGCTCTAAGCCAAACTCTTGATTTATTTCTCTATACCCACATAAGAAAAGTACTTGAACGAAAAGCCATGATAATAAGTTTTCCTCCTTCCGCTACCGATATCCGAGAGATGTTTGTCCGATTACGTCATATTCACTTTCCTCCTAACTATGAAAATAGTGTGCAAGAAACACTTTACCAACCCCGAGAAGGAAATGTATTTATCCGTAAAAGTACTTCTATAGTAAATGCCACGCTACTAACTCCCTCGCATGTCGAGGAAGAACTCCAAAGAATCGCCTCAAATTTTGATAAATAAAAAAATCAAAAAACATTTGGTTATATCAATTATTTATCGTTACTTTGCAGCTCAAAGTACTTTCTTATGGAAGAGCATAAATACTTAGATGATCTGAAGGAAATACGCCAGATGATGCGTCGCTCCACCCAATTTCTCTCCTTGAGCGGACTCTCTGGGGTATTGGCAGGAGTGTATGCACTTATTGGGGCTGGTTCTGCTTTTAAGATTTTGGAAGCACACCACCTACAGGAGCCTTATGTGATTTTGGAGAGCTACACCTTTAAGAAATTGATAGCGATTGCCTTGGGGGTACTTATCGCTTCCATAGTTACCGCTTATTTGTTTTCCTCCTACAAGGCCAAACGCAATGGGGAAACTCTGGTCAATACCACTTCCAAGCGTGCCTTATATAACTTTGCTCTTCCGCTGCTCACCGGAGGCGTACTCTGTGTGCTGCTTCTAAGGAATGGCCATTATGGTTTGCTCGCTCCTATGACCCTGATATTCTATGGATTGGCGTGCGTGAATGTAAGCAAATACACCTTTGGTGATGTGCATTACCTTGGGATTACTGAAATCGTATTAGGTTTATTAGCTGCATATTTCCCTGGTTATGGACTTTTGTTCTGGACTTTAGGTTTTGGCCTATGCCATATCCTTTATGGAGGTATTATGCACTTCAAATACGAACGTAATAGAAAGAAATAAAGTAATGACAGAAGTTTTAAAGCGCTATATTGATGCTTCTAATGCTTTCCGCAAAGCAACAGACTATCATGAAGGAGCGATAGCTCTTTACGACTTGTTATATGACTTGCAAGCCAAAGAAGAACGTACTAAGGAAGAGGAGCGTATCCTTACTGACACTTACTCTTTACTAGGATACCATCTATCGGCTTATGAGACTTTCTTACGCATTGCTGACCCTACCAATTATAAGGAGAAAAGCAAACTATTAGTTTTGGAAGACAAAGCCAAAACGCATAAAAATACTTTTTGTATCAAGGACATTCGCAAATTGAAAGCAAAGAAAAAGCAGAAAACTCTTAAAGTGGCTGATTTTGAGAAAGTAGAAGATTTTGAGTCAGAATGCGAATATGTGCTCTCAACGAAGAAAGTAGTTATTTTGGGCAAAGAGGTAGAAGGAGAGGATTTTTCTTTCTTTATAAATAAAGAAACTCCTTTAGAAAGTTGTTTGCATAGTATAAATAAGTATTTAGAATGGCTTTCGGATGCTAAAATGACACTCATTAACTACTACAATGAGCATTGTAGGGAATATACCCCTCAGGCTGATGATAATTGGTATAATACTTTGGAGGTATATAGCGGTCATATGTATATTGGGAGTACAGGAGTTGCTGCTCATATAAGTGCTGGGGATATTTTTACCCCTGATCATTTGTTAGATATAGACTTTGAAGGAAAAGAAATTACCCACATAGGATGGGACGGATAATAAATATATTATGAAAATTTTTATCACAACTCTATTATTTCTCATGGGAGGAGTAGCCCTAAGAGCACAAACCAATGATACAGATACCCAAAAGGCTATCGCTACTTTGAAGGAGTTTTACAAAGTAATATATGATGATAATTCATGGAAAGAAGAGCAATTTTTAAAATATGTATCTAAGGAATTGTTCAATAAAGTATTTCCTCCCTCTCGCGAAGATAATTCACCAGAATATGACCCTTTTATACAAGCACAAGACTATGAAGCAAAAACTCTTAATCGCAGTTTGAAAATTACCTCTTTAGGTAATGATAGATATAGAGTATGTTTTTTGCTTTCTGACTGGGAAAAGAAGAAAACTTGCGTAGATTATCAATTGAAGAAAAACAGTCAAGGAAAATACATGATTACCAATATCTTAAGTGATAAGAATTTCTATATCAAACCAAAAAGGAATTAGTTAAGACACCATAAATTGAAGTCTCTTTTAGCACATATCAATAAGGCTTTTGACCATCGTATTCGCTTGGCAATCATGTCTGTACTAATGGTCAATGAAAGTGCCGACTTTAACACCCTCAAGGAACTCTTGGGCGTTACGGACGGCAACTTGGCCAGCCATACCCGTGCCCTTGAGAATGAGGAGTATATCACCGTGGAAAAAACTTTTATCGGTCGCAAAACCAATACCCGTTACAAAGCTACCGCCAAAGGCCGCCAAGCCTTCCAAGAACACTTAGAAGCCCTTGAGAAAATCATTGTAGTGACCAGTGATAGTGACTAACGACGAGTGATTAGTGACGAACTGCTCCTATTATTTTTTTAGGTTTTTACTTTGAAATACAAAGCGCTTTTTAATAATGACTAATGACTAATGACTAACGACTAATGACTAACGACTAATGACTAACGACTAATGACTTGTAACTAACTAAAATTCTTTATAAAAATGAACACTCAGAAATCAACTTTTGCAAACCTATTGCAATCCAACACCTTCCGTATGTTCCTTATTGGAACCTTAGCCCTCTTATTGCTCATTCCACTATCCTTTGTCAAGGACTTGGTGCGAGAGAGAAACGACCGCCAAGAGCGTGTCATAGAGGAAATTGACGAAAAATGGGGCGGTGCGATCTACTTCTATGGGCCTATCCTAAAGGTTCCCTACAAGGCCTATTTGGATGCAAAACACACTACCTACACCACTTCCTATGCCTACTTCTTCCCTGAAGAACTCAAGAGCCACGCTCAGGTAAAAACCGAAGTGAAGAAGCGTAGTAACTATGAATCCTCGGTTTTCAATGCTACTATGGATTTTACTGGTCGCTATGTAGCCCCTGATTTTTCTTCCAAAGGAATCGCTCAGGAGGATATAGAGTGGGACAAAGCTACCATTCTTATTCGCACAACTAACCTAAGCAGTATCAAGAACATCGTAACGATCACCTTGGCGGGAAAGCCTTATCCCTTTGAGCCTATCTATGACCAAGAGAACCCTGAACACTACCTTTGGAGAAACTCCATGTCCTACCGAGGAGATGACAACGAGTACTACGAAGGCCAAAGTAGTCGTATCTCCTCCTTACAGACCACCTCTATTTCTATGGGAGAGTTAGACAAACCATTAGATTTCTCACTTTCTATCACCTATGATGGTAGTAAGCACATCGCTATTGCCCCTATAGGCAAGACGACCGAAGGAACTATCTCGTCCAATTGGCAGAATCCGAGTTTTGTAGGAAACTTCCTTCCCTATGAGAAGCAGATCACGTCCCAAGGCTTTAGTGCTTCTTGGCGTGTACTATATCTGAACCGTCCCTTCTCCCAGCAGGCTTTCGGAGAGCTACCCCAAATCAGCGAATATGCCTATCAGGTAAATTTTGTAATCCCTGTTGATGAGTACCAGCAGAATGAGCGAGCTGCCAAATATGGCTTTTTAGTCATTGGGCTGACTTTCCTTATCTTCTTCTTATTGCAGAGTATCAGTAAGATAAAGATTCATATTTTCCAATATGCCATGATAGGCCTAGCCTTAGTGCTTTTCTATACCTTGCTCATTTCCTTTACCGAACATAGTAGTTTCGCCTTGGCGTACCTCATCTCTTCGGTGATGACCATTGGGCTTATCTCTCTGTATTCGGTAGCGATTCTCAAGAATAAGAGGTTTCCAGCCTTCATTGGTATTTCTTTAGCCGCCTTGTACGGATTTATCTATGTGATTATCCAGCTAGAAAACTATGCCTTATTGGTAGGTAGTTTAGGGCTTTTTGCTATCTTGGCAGTGGTGATGTATGCCTCTAGAAAAATAGACTGGAATCAATGATTAATGGTTAATGATTAATTACTCAAGTTTCGCAAGTTAAGTAACTATTTAGGTTATAGGACTTACGAAACTTGAGTTAATTAGTATTAATTATCAAACTTTATTCATGACATTATTTGGTATTCAAAAATAATTCGTATATTTGTGCTGTAAAATTTATAATTTATGGATACAGCATTCAAAAACATCGTTATCAAAAATGGGCTTTTCTTAGGTGCTGCCTTAATCGCCTTTGAGCTTATCAAGTATGCCACAGGGATTCTCTATACAAGCAATACAGGCTTGAGTATCCTCTTATGGCTGGTCAGTGTAGCTATTTATGCCTATTTTATCTTTGTGGCAGTAGGCCAATACAAAGCCTCTAACAACGACCAACTCACTGTAGTTGATGGTCTAAAAGTAGGAGCTGTTGTAGGAGTTATTGCAGGGGTACTACTAGGTGTCTACAATGTTCTCTATACCACTGTCATTGCTCCTGATTACTATGAACAAGTAATGGCTTTAGCTACTGAGAAGTTAGGCCCAATGCTTGAGAACATGTCTGAAGATCAGGTAGCTATCATGCACGAAGAGATGCTTAAGGCAAAACCCTCTGTTGTGGCAACTTTCATCTATAGTATTATTGGCGGTGCTATAGGAGGCCTGATCGTTGGGGCTATTATAGGGTTTGTAAAGAAAAGCAAAAACAACTAAGGGCAATGACCTATGATAAAAATTAATCATTAATCATTATTGGCATTAAACATTAATTTTGTACTTTTGCACCATTATTTTTAAGATGATATGCAAAAGCCCTTAATTCTTATCACCAATGACGATGGCATTACTGCCCCTGGTATCCGTGCCCTTATTCAGGTGATGCTTCCTTTAGGAGAGGTAGTAGTAGTAGCACCCGACTCACCACAGAGTGGTATGGGACATGCTATTACAACTACCTCTGCCCTATTCTGCGAACAGGTACATACCCAAAGTGGCGCTCCTTTAGAATACCGTTGTAGTGGTACCCCTGTGGATTGTGTGAAGATAGCCAAGCACGAACTGCTTAAGCGTACCCCCGACCTATGCGTCAGTGGCATCAATCATGGTTCAAACTCCTCTATCAATGTGATCTACTCTGGCACCATGAGTGCAGCGGTAGAGGCAGGCGTGGGGGGGATTCCCGCCATTGGCTTCTCCCTATTGGACATGAATTGGAATGCAGATTTCTCCCAATGTACTGATTTTGTACGCGATATTACCCTAAATGTACTCCAAAATGGCCTGCCTCATGGGGTAGTGCTCAATGTAAATATTCCCAAGCTCAAGCGTGAAGAGATCAAGGGAGTGAAGGTATGCCGCCAAGCGCGTGCCCACTGGGAAGAGCGCTTTGACCATCGCGTCAGTCCGCATGGCCGCAATTATTATTGGCTTACAGGCAAGTTCGTCTGTGAAGACGAAGGCACTGACACTGATGTATGGGCACTGGATCACGGCTACATCTCAGTTGTACCCATTCATGCCGACCTTACCCATTACCCTACTGTAGAACAACTTAACACATGGAAACTCAATGAAATATCATAGAAGCCAGAAAGATGTCCTCATCGGTATTGCTGTAGGACTGATTGTCAATGTCTTAGGAATGCTCCTTTGGTGGCTATTCTTCTCCAAATCGGACTTAGAGTCCACGTTTGTCTATGCCTATGAGGAAGGTATGCTAGGGGCTATCATAGGTTTGGGTGCTTTTTTGAACCTTTTAGCCTTCTTTGCCTTTATCCGCCTAAGACAAGATTCCCGTGCCAAGGGTGTGCTGATCGCCACCTTTATCAGTGCCTTTATCATACTCTTTTTGAAATTTTGGTAATGCAAAATATAAATTCTCATTTATGCAAAAACGCCATTTTATATAAATGACACCTTTCTCATTTATGCAAAAACGCCTTTTCGTATAAATGACACCTTTCTCATTTATGCAAAAACCCTATTTCGTATAAATGACACCTTTCTCATTTATGCAAAAACATGATTTCGTATAAATGATAAAACTAACATGGAAAAAAAGGGCTGTTTTTTTCATATTAAAAATTAGTCGTCAGTGGTCAATACTCACTGACGACTAATTCTATATAAGGGCAAATTGTCTCACCTACTTTGCTTCGCCGACTTTATCCCTGACTAATTCACTATCATATCCTTAGGGTATTTTAGCTTATAGCTGATTCGGAAAGTTTTGGTCTCATTGGGCTTGAGAGAGACCTCCCATGTGAGGATATGGGTTTCTTCAGCTACAGAAGCATGAGAACTTTCTAAAAGTTCTACCTCTATACTTTTTTCAATAGAAACTGGATATTGGTCTTTGAGAACAAGATTTACAGGCTCTTTCTTGTTGTTACGCAAGATAATATCATAGGTAAATATCTGTTCTTTGTTAGTTGAAATAAACTTAGTCTGGGATTTTTCGGCTACTTTCTCTCGTTTTACACTCACTTTTTTATCATTACCCATGGTGATGTTGAGCGTTTCGGTGGTTTGATTGGGGTCTATATAGGTTTTTCCTACATATAAGCCCTCAAAGACAATATTTGCCTCCCCTGGCAAGAGATTATACTTAGAATAATCCTCTATCGCAGCCACTAGATACACTTCCTTATCCACTCGTGGGGCAGTATAGTACTTATAGGCAGCTTTGAGCTGTAACTCTTGTAGGGAGATACTATGTACCTTACCATTGGAAAGGATATCGTAAGGCGTATCTATATCAAAGGAAATATTGAGTTGGTTTTCTGAAAGTGCTGTATAGTGTGCCATAGTGGATTCTTCCATATTAACCTCTTCATCTTTGGCAATTTTCTTTCTAGAGAGGTCAGCCAAAGGAGCCGCATTAGAGCGCAATTCCATTCTAGCATTACTGAAATCACGAGGACGTCCAGTCTGTACAAACCAAGTTTTTAGCACAGGAAATTGGTTGCTTTTGTTAGGGTTGCCGCTGGAGAGGGAGAGCTTGATCCCTTTCCAATCTACCCCTGTGTTTTGGGCGATTTGCCCTTTGTAGAGCAGGTGAATAGGCTCGGCGAGCTTTTCTCCACGTAGTTCATAGGAGGGATACCAAGTAGCCTGTGTAGAGATATAGCTCACTTGGAAATCAGCCTTTTGTGCCACAGGCGACATCAGCTGGAGAATAATCTTCCCATTGGAGAGATGCTCTTGCTTGGAGAGATTGGTATCCAACTTGGCATTGAGCTTAGTTATGGCAGCTGAGAGTGTTTCTTCCTTTGTCTTGATTTCATCTATGCTATTGAGCAGCTCTATACGCTTGGAGGTATAGTAGTCCATCACTTTGGGAATATCAGAGAGAGCAATACCATCTTGATTACCTTGTAGGGCATTATTACCGTCCAAGAAACTAATGGTCTTCTCCTTGGAATAGCGTTCGTTACGACATTTTTTAAGTTGGTTATCTAGGAGGGTCAAGCTATCTTGTACCCGCCTGAGGGCAGGAGCGTATCTTTCGGTATCGTATTCCTCCATATATTGGTTGGTAAATTGTGCGGAGAGTACCGTTACGCTGGAGGGCGCCAATACACGGATCGTCTCTTCCGAGAGTGCGTTGGCCACATTCTTAATCACCAATTCACTCGTTCCTTTAGGAATATTAGCCGAAGCGGTATGGGTAAGTGCTGCCCCAGTAAAATAGACAGTTGCCTGCTTTATCTTCGCTTGGGTAAAGGTTGGTTTCTCCTGCGCTATTATGGGCAAGGAAAGGGCTATTACAGCCAAGAATAATCTTTTCATGAGTTATTTTGTTCGTTATCCGCTGTTTAACGGTATTAATCTTTATTGTTTTTTAATCATCTTTACGACTTCCTCGCCTTGTTCGTTGAGCAACGATAAGGAATTTTCCTGTATTTTATAGGTAGCTACTTCTTGTAGGGTTTGGAAGTAAGCATTTTCTATATTATCCGATAGGCAGAGCATTCGAGTAGCTCCAATTGCAGAAAAGGAGAGTGCTGTAGAGGAATAATGCTCTATGGAGGCAAAATAGTTATTACAGCCTCCATTACCTGAAATGCGATTTTCCTTAAGATCTATCTGTAAACTAGGCAAGGGAATAGAAGTAGCAGGGGCTACTCCTCGTAGGGTCTGTAAAGTCCATTCTCCTTGTATCTGCAAGGGGGTATCTTTTTCCTTTTCCATTTGCTGTGTAGCAGTACAAGAAAATAAAAGTAGTGGCAATAGGTATTTCATAAGTAATGAGTGATAAATAGTCAGTGGTCAGTTCCCAACCACTGACTGCTGTTATTGTCTTGTTCCTTTGTCAAGGATTAAGAGCTTCTCTCCTTGTTTGTCGAATAGGTGTAGGTGTTCTCCGTCTAACTTATAGGAGGCTACTTCACGCAAGGCTGATTGGAAAGCTTCTTGGTACTCTATCTCTGGGCAGTATCTAAGAGTAGAGGCTATCTCTCCGAAAGAAAGCTCCTTATCGGTAAGGGTCGCTATAGGAGCTGAAAGGAGGTTACAGCTATCACTTCCTGATATCGTTTTTTTATTCAAATCAATATTCAGATAGATACTCTGGGTATTCTCTATAAGTTTTACTCCCTTGATATAGTCGGCCTTCCACTGTCCATCAAGGGGAGGGATAGGTGCAGGTTGCTCAGCTGAAACAGCAGGTTCGGCTGAGGCATCTTCAGTTTTTTGAGAGGTTTGGTTTCCGCAGGCTTGCATCATAATAGCAGCAATAATAAGTAGACCTAATTTCTTTTTATTCATATGTTTTTTAAGTTTATTCTTTCCATTTTTTATCATCAATGGCTTGTATAAGTTCTTTATAGCCATCAGCCAAGTCAAACTCAGTGCCTATAGCGTCGAAGATAGCATCTTGGGTCAGTACCCATTGGGGCACCTCATCGGGTATTTTCCCATCATTGCTGTCAAAATAATCGTCTCGCCATAGGGGGCTATCATAGTAGGTTACCAAGGTTTTAAAATCGTCCTGTAAGGCCTTCCATTCCTCCAAGACAGCTTCGGCCTTAGCAAGGGTCTGTTCCACTCGGCTAAGTATCTCACCCATACGGCGAATATGTTCGTAACGTTCTTCTGGGTGTTGCTTATAATAAGTTGATAAATCCATGTTTTAATTGTCAATTATCAATTGTTAATTGTTATTCTTCTTTTACAATCCAATTTTCAGCAGTTAGTCTTCAAATCTTGTGGTTTTATCATCAGGAAAAGCGCCAAAGAGATTAAAGAAATCCGTGTCTTCTTTTGCCTTTTTATCTTCTTTATGTGCTGCTCTATCTTCCTCCTTAAGAGATAAGGTAATCCGCTCAATAAGTTCTAAACGAGCAAACCTACTAAGTCCCTCAAACAAACGAGCATAAGTATTTACTATATTTTGTTCTACTGTTGTCATTTGTCATTTGTCATTTGTCATTTGTCATTATCACTCGTATCTTAGTGCAGTAATTGGCTCCAAATCAGAGGCTTTGCGGGCTGGATACCAACCAAAGAATACCCCTGTAACGGTACAAACCAAAAAGGACAGTACTATAGAGTAAAAAGTGATACTCACAGGCCAGCCGATAAAGGTATTTACTACATAGGTAGCTAAAAGCCCAATCACTACTCCTACTACCCCACCAGTGATGCTGATCAATACAGACTCTATCAAAAACTGCGCCAAAATATCCTTACCCTTAGCCCCGATGGCCATGCGCAAACCTATCTCCTTGGTACGCTCTTTGACCGATACATACATAATGTTCATAATTCCTATCCCTCCTACAATCAGCGAAATACTTGCTATAGCTACCAAGAGTATGGTAAGCATCTCAGAAGTTGAGGAAAAAGTAGAAATGAGCTCCTGTTGGGAAAATACATTGAAATTATTTTCCTGGTCAGCAGCAATATTATGGGTACGCTCCAGTATGGTCTTCACCTGATTAACGGCATTTTCAGCTTGGTCTTCTGTAATTACTGAGGCGACGATAGACTGTAAATAGGTCTGAGCCAGAACGCGCTTCTGTACTGTAGTATAGGGAGCAATGATGATATCGTCTTGGTCTTGACCAAAGTTGCTTTCACCCTTGGCGGACAATATCCCTATGATTTTGAAAGGAATATTCTTAAAACGAATCGTCTGCCCAATAGGCGAATCCCCTTCAGGAAAGAGATTTTTCTGGATCGTACGTCCTATAACTGCTACCTTCGATAGGTTGTCTATCTCATCTTGGCCAAACATAGCACCTTCCTCCACTGCCCACTCTCGGATAGGGAGATATTCCGTATTGACCCCATAGATAGAAGTTGGCCAGTTATTTGCCCCTACAATGGCCTGCCCATTACCACTGACCACAGGGGTAATATACTTAAGTAGCGTGGCTTCATTCCTTAGGGCTAAGTAGTCGGTCATCTTGAGCGACTGCATATCGGTATTATTGCGCACCCCGCCAAACATACCCGCTCCTGGACGTATATTGAGCATGTTGGTGCCCATTTTGGAGATATTCTCTTTGATGCTCTTCTTTGAGCCCTCTCCTATGGCAAGCATGGTAATTACTGAACCTACCCCGATGATAATCCCCAACATAGTGAGCAAGGTACGGGTCTTGTTCAGCAATATAGCTCGCCAAGCGATGCGAAATAAATTATTCAAATTCATGCTAAGAATTCTTTAAGTGTTTCTATGACATAATCTACCTCTTCTTTTGTGTTATAGATAGAGAAAGAAAAGCGTATATGTGCCTCTGGCCACTGCTCTTCGGGGAGTATCGCCCTGAGTACATGGGAACCCTGAGCACTACCACTTTGGCAGGCACTGCCCTGACTACAGGCAATCCCTCGCATATCCAAAAAAAGCATCAGCACCTCGGTCTTCTTCAGCTCTATCGGAAAAGAAATATTCACTATCGCATAAGAACTTTCCTGTAAGTTGGCACTCAGGCCATTGAAATGTACTTGGGGAATCTCTTGGGTAATCTGCTGTATGAAATACTTCTTAATCCCCTCCACATAGGCGCGTTCCTTATCCATATACTGATAGGCCAAAGAGAAAGCCTCCTCCATACCCACTATATTATGGATACATTCGGTGCCTGCACGCCGGCCGCGTTCTTGTTCGCCTCCAAAGAGTAATGACTTGACATTCACTCCCTTGCGAATAAAAGCAAATCCTACTCCCTTAGGTCCGTAGAACTTATGAGCAGAGACCGAAATAAAGTCTATCGGAACAGAAGAGAGGTCTATAGGGAAGTGTCCTACCGCTTGTACCGTATCACAGTGAAAATATGCTTTATGCTTCTTGCATATCTCGGCTACCTTGGCCACAGGGAGTATATTGCCGATCTCATTATTGACGTACATGAGGGAAACTAGCACTTTCTCATCGGGAAGGAACTGAGAGAGGAGCTTGTTCAAGTCCTCTATATCTGGGGTGCCACTAGGCTCCAGCTCCACCATGGAGACCTGTATACCATATTCGTTTTCAATAGATTGCACTGTATGTAATACCGCATGATGCTCCGTAGGGGAAGTGATAATCTGGGTGATGCCCAAGTCTCGTACGGCTCCCTTGAGAATCATATTGATTGCCTCCGTACCGCCAGAGGTAAAGATAATTTCCGAGGCAGTAACGCCCAATTCCTTGGCTATATTCTTGCGTGCTTTTTCAATAAGTACCTTGCTGGCACGGCCAAAACTATGTATAGAGGACGGATTTCCAAAGCTGTCAAGCGATGCCATCATTGCCTGCTTGACCTCTTCTCGCATAGGAGTTGTGGCCGCATTGTCAAAATAGACTTTTTTTTCTCCACTCATGCTGTGATTTTTTAGGCACAAATGTACGAATTAATTTTTATTACGACGAAAATATTCCCACATCATTTAGAAAAAAATCATTATTTATTTGTACCTTTGCCGCATATTTTGAAGAAAACATGCGCACTTATCTCTTATTTATATCCCTCTGTTTAGGGCTACTTATAGGCTGCAATGACGGCGATTATACAGTAGAACGTATCACTTTCACTGGTACAGAGGCTCACTCTTGTACCCAAGATACCACCACTACTTTCCTCTATAAGACTCAAGGAAATGAAGCTCTTATCCTACAGTTCAGAGCCAACCTACTGAAGAACAAGGTAGATTCTATCTCTGGCAACATAGGCAATGGCTATACACTACTATACCGTACCTTTGATAGTGCTCCTACAGCCACCTACTTCTGTACCTCTCCCCCACAGACAACCCCTAAGGTTACCTCAGAGATACAAGCCCAAGGCGGTACGGTGATTATCACCACCCGTGAGGTCAGAGATACTGTTGCTGGAACGGTCAAGTACAACCACCTAATTCGTATTCGCGACCTTGTGCTCACCAACGAGAATGGTGAGCGATTGGTAGATCAAAATTTTAACTTCGGTACTTACCAAACCTCTCGCTAAGGCTGGGTCGGAGCTGCTTCTTGTAGGTCTAGCGTAACTTTCCACTGCCCCTCTATTTGGCGTACCTTGAGTTGCTTATAGGTCTCCTCTGCAGAGATACTATAGGTTACTATGGCACTCTGCGGGTCGGTAGGGGTTACTTCTATGATCTTAAAGTCTATTTTCGGATTTTGAGGGATTTCCCCTTTATAGACCCCTAACATCTCTTCTATTTGGGTCATTCGGGCAATGACAGTACTATCACCATAAAGCTTGGCTTGGGCAAAATCATTCTTATTCACCGCTGTAATAAATCCTTCTACAGCAGCCTCTGGGCTGTTCTGCTGCTTGTGATTACAGCCTATCAAGGCAAAAACCAGACTTGCGGTTGCATACAAATAATATTTCATAAGCTTAATCTGCTAATTAGTTGTGCAAAAATACGATATTTTCAAGGCAAAGTCAAGAATAATCTATTAAGAGATAAAAACTTTTCTCTTTCCACGCTTCTCTCTTTACTTTTTTGTATCTTTGTGCCTTGAGATACAACCTTTTGCTTGATGAATAAACACCTTCTCTTACTCCTATCTGTGCTCTGCCTCTCCCCCCTATGGGCACAGCGCAAATATACCCTCAGTGGTACTATTACCGATGGTACCAGCGGGGAAAAACTCCTTGGAGTGAATGTTATTATAAAAGGTACCCAAAAGGGTGCTACTACCAATGCCTATGGCTTCTACTCCCTAACCCTACCCCAAGGGGACTATACCCTACAAGTGGCGTATTTGGGTTTCAAGACCATAGAAGAAACCCTACACCTAAAGGGCAACCTGCGTCGCAACTACAAGCTCTTGGAGGAAGATATAGCCCTTGAGGGAATAGAAATCACCGCCCATAGTACCCCAAAGGTAGATATCCGCACCCCCCAGATGAGTGTAGCCAGTATCCCCATACAGACCATCAAGAAACTGCCCGTGCTAGTGGGTGAAGTGGATATCATCAAGTCCTTACAACAGCTCCCAGGGGTAAGCAATGCAGGGGAAGCCTCTTCAGGCTTCAATGTACGTGGAGGTGCCGCTGACCAGAACCTTATCATGCTGGATCAGGCCACTATCTTCAACGCTTCTCACCTCTTTGGTTTCTTAAGTATCTACAATGCCGATGCTATTCGTGATATGAAGCTCTACAAGGGGGGCATGCCTGCTCGCTATGGCGGACGTATTTCCTCGGTTTTGGACGTATATCAGAAAGATGGAAATAATACTCAGTTTCATGCCACAGGAGGGATAGGGGTACTCTCCTCCCGCCTTTTGGCCGAAGGGCCTATTGTAAAAGATAAGTCCTCTTTCCTTATTGGCGGACGTGCTTCCTATGCACATCTGTTCTTGAAACTAACAGATAATAACAACTCTGCCTACTTCTATGATCTCAATACCAAGCTCAACACCAAGATAGATGACCAAAATAGCCTCTACCTTTCGGGCTACTTCGGCCGAGATGTCTTTGACCTATCGCAGACCATTAGTAATAGCTATGGGAATGCGCTGGTAAATCTCAGATGGAATCACCTATTCTCTGACCAACTTTTTTCCAACTTATCACTTATCTATAGTGACTATTATTATGGGCTAAATGTACCCCTTTCAGGCTTTAAGTGGGATTCGTGGGTGAGGAATCTGAACCTAATGTATGACTTCAAGCATTATTTCTCTGACCGCTTTAAGGTAGGTTATGGCCTGCAAGGTACTTATTACGATTTTAACCCCGGCAAGATCACCCCTATAGGCGAATCTACTATTAGTTATAAGGCCTTAGCACACAAATACGCTGTAGAATTGGGACTTTATGCGGAGGCCGAACACAAACTCAGCGAGCCACTGACGCTCTCCTATGGCCTTCGCTGGAGTAACTTCTACCACTTAGGCAAGCGCACTATGGACAAGTATTACGCTGACCAAGCGGTGATATTCAATCCTTTACAGCGTATCTATGAGCGCGGCATTCCTATAGGACAAAAGAGCTACAAGGCCGGTGAACTGATAGATGTATATGCACACCTCGAACCACGCCTAAGTCTTGCTTATGCCTTTGATGACCATCGTTCTATCAAGGCTAGCTATGCCCGTATGACACAATACCTGCACCTGATTTCCAACACTGCCTCCCCTACCCCCTTGGACATATGGACTCCCAGCGATCGCTATCTCAAGCCTCAATATTCTGACCAAGTAGCCTTGGGCTACACTACCAACCTCAAGGGCGGTGATTATAGCCTAGAGACTGAAGTCTTTTACAAGACAGTACAAAACCGCTTGGATTATATAGATGGTGCCAACCTTGTTGCCAACGAATCCATAGAGCGGGAAGTGCTTGCAGGACATACGCGTGCTTATGGCTGGGAAGTCCTACTGAGAAAGAACACGGGTAAATTCACCGGTTGGCTCTCCTATACCTATTCCAAATCTCAGCAACAGACTCCAGGAAGAACTGATTATGAAACAGGTATCAACAATGGCCAGTGGTATGCCTCTGCTTATGACAAGCCTCATAACCTATCGCTTACGGGCACCTATACTTTCAATAAGAAATGGAATGCAAGTGCTGTATTCACCCTACAATCGGGGATTCCTGCCAATTTTCCCATAGGTAAATACAGCTATTTTGGTGTATCCATCTCCAATTATAGCGCCCGCAATGCTTATCGCCTGCCTGTATATCACCGCTTAGATGTATCGCTCTCCTATACCCCTCACCCTGAAAGAAAATGGAAATCGGAATGGGTATTCGGTGTATATAACCTATACAACCGCTACAATGCTGCCTCTATTTATTTTAGAAACAACCGAGAAACCCAACAGAGCGAAGCCGTTAAACTCTCTATCTTTGGTATAGTCCCAAGTCTCACCTATAATTTTTCTTTTTAAACGATGAAAAAAGCAACTTTACTTTACTCTATATCATTCCTTATTATGGCATTTCCCCTTTTCACCGCCTGTGAAAAGGTAATAGAACTGGATTTAGACACCCAAGAGAAAGAATTGGTGATTGATGCCCATATTGATTGGGAGAAAGGCGCTACAGGGCAAGAGCAGACTATTCTGCTGAGCTATACCCAACCTTATTATAGCCAAGAAGCTCCCGAAGGCGCTTCAGGAGCTACTGTATTAGTGGCTGATAACCAAGGAAATATCTTCCCATTTGTAGAGCACATAGCAGGCACTTACAAAAATGTCAACTTCACCCCTGCCTTAGGAAGAAGGTATGCACTTATAGTACAATATCAAGGGAAAGAATATGTAGCTTCGGATATCCTAAAGGAAGTACCTCAACTGACTGAGGATAATATCACGCAAAGCAATGATGGAGGATTCACTGGTGATCAGATCATGCTCACCCTCCGCTTTGATGCCAATCCTAATGAGCGAAATAATTTTGTTCTACGCATCAAGGCCTCTTCCGATGGCGTAACTCGCATCTATGGGTTTAATGATCGCTATTTTCCTGACGGTCGTTTCTCTAGCAAAATCCTTAGCCGTAGTAACAAGGAAGAGGAGAAATTCAAGCCAGGTGATACTGTTGAAATTACCCTCTTCCGTGTGAGTGAAACCTATATGAACTATATTCGGGTACTCTCGAACAACACCTCCAACAATGCAGGTCTGTTTAGCATACCCAACCGAGTAAGAGGCAACATTGTTAATCGTGCCAACCCTCAGGAAAATCCCTTAGGTGCTTTTAGGGTAGCTCAATACTCTAAAATCATTTATGTAATCAAATAGCACTGTATACGGGGAGACCTGCGGCTTCCCATGCTTTTATTCCTCCATCTAGATTAAGTAGGTCATCATAGCCTTTACTCTGAAGAAAAGCTATAGCCTTTTGGCTGCGTCCGCCCGAAAGGCAAGCTATAATAAGTTTTTGTCCTACAGGTAGTTGACCATATGTTTCGGCCAACTTGGAAAGAGGGAGATGTAGGTAGTGAGCTACCTCATAGCGTTTTTGAGCCACTTCATCGGCCTCACGTACATCTACCAATAAGACCCCTTGCTGACTAAGGGCAAAAGCCTCCTTAGGAGCAACATGTATTATTTCTGCCATATATAATTGATTAACAAGTTACTGCCTCCTTGATTCGGCGCAAGGCCTCACGAAGCGCCTCCTCACTGGTGGCATAGGAAAGGCGGATACAATTCTTATTACCAAAAGCCTCTCCTGTTACTGTCGCTACATGGGCTTCTTCTAAGAGATAGAGGGAAAGGTCGCTGGCTGTTTCTATCTTTTTCCCACGGAGTGTCTTTCCAAAATAGTAGGACACATCGGGGAAGAAGTAGAATGCTCCCTCAGGGAGATTGGTCTTAAAACCTTCTATCTGGGTGAGCAGTTCATGCACAAGGTCTCTACGCTTGCGATAGGCATCAAACATATATTGTATCTGGCTCAAAGGGGCTCTTAGTGCAGTGATACTTGCTCGCTGTGCGATGGTATTGGCTCCACTGGTGATTTGCCCTTGCATTTTGCTGCAAGCCTTGGTAATCCATTCAGGAGCTCCCATATAGCCCATACGCCAGCCTGGCATCGCAAAAGCCTTTGATAGTCCATTGACAGTGATGGTACGCTCATACATTCCTTCTATAGAGGCCATGGAAGTTGGCATACCTGTATAGTTAATGTGCTCATATATCTCATCGGCGAGGAAAAAGATATTAGGGTGCCTTCTCAAGACCTCTGCCAGCGCTTCCAATTCTTCTTTGGAATAGATCATACCACTGGGGTTACCAGGGTTACTTAGCCATATCATTTTGGTACGTGGGGTAATGGCTTTTTCTAACTGCTCTGGAGTAATCTTAAAATTCGTTTCTAGCGAAGTAGGTAGTTCCACGGGTACCCCTCCTGCAATCTTAGTAATATCGGAATAGCTTACCCAATAGGGAGTGGGAAGGATTACCTCATCGCCAGGGTTGAGCATCACCAGGGCTACATTGGACAAGCACTGCTTAGCCCCTGTGGAGACAATCACCTGAGAGGGCGTATAGGTCAGTCCATTATCCTTCTTGAATTTCTCACAGATGGCCTCTTTCAGTTCCAAATAACCGTCCACTGGAGAATATTTGTTATAATTCTGCTCAATAGCCTCAATGGCTGCTTTCTTTACAAAGTCAGGTACTGCAAAATCAGGTTCGCCCAAGCTCAAGCTAATAATATCCTTGCCTTGTGCCTTTAGCTCGCGTGCTTTGGCGGCCATAGCCAAAGTAGCAGAAAGTGCCATATTATTGACACGATCGGAGAGATGTATATTCATATTGTTTTACAATTTTTTATCTTTATAATATCGTACAAAATTACGACTTTTCACGGAGAAAGTAAAGAGAAAAAAGAAAAAAGTTTGCATATCTACCTATTAAACCTTATTTTTGCAGTCCTTAAATATCCCTTTATGAAAGATGTGGTTCTCATCACAGGTGCTACTTCAGGCATCGGCCGTGCCACGGCTGAACTTTTATCCCAAAAAGGCTATAGGGTATATGGCACTGCCCGCCATATACAAGCTCAGCCCGAAGGCTATACCCTACTTACGATGGACGTAAGGGACACGGCTTCCGTCGCCCAAGCAGTGGAGCGGATCATCGCTCTAGAAAAGCGTATAGATGTGCTTATCAACAATGCAGGAGTGGGCATCACAGGTGCTATAGAGGAAACCCCAATAGAGGCCTTGGAGAACGCTTTTCAGACCAATGTGTTTGGAGCTATACGCGTCATCCAAGCGGTACTACCACATATGCGCGCCCAGCAAAAAGGCAAGGTTATCAATATCACCTCTGTGGCGGCCTATATGGGATTGCCCTTTAGGGGGGGCTATTCGGCAAGCAAGGGTGCCTTACAGTTACTCTCAGAGAGCCTACGCATGGAGACCGAGCAGTTTGGTATCTGTTTTTGCACCTTAGCCCCCGGTGATGTAGCTACCGACATAGCCTCACGGCGCTTCCACACCCCTACCCTCGAGGGATCTCCCTACAAGCAATACGCCGAAGCCCTCCCCCTTATGAACACCGATGTGGATAATGGCCTGCCCGCCCAAGACTTAGCCCAAGCTATCTACTCTCTTTTGCAAAAAAAGCACCCCAAGGTACATTATATAAAGGGAAAAGCCCTCGAACGCCTGTCAGTATTTCTAAAAAAAATACTTCCCAGCAAGTGCTTTGAGCGACTGCTCAAAAGGCATTATCGCTTGTAATGCACTATAGGAGACAAGGAAAAACTGTTTTTACCAAAAATTGTTAATAACTTATTTTGCCTTTCTCTTTCATATGTCACAGAAAAGCCTTAATTTTGCCCTTGTGAAAATCATAGGAACTTCAAAATATTATACTATCTATCAAAAACCAGGAGATCGCAGGTTTTATGTAGAGATGCCCGAACAGACTTTGGAGCTTCGCTTCTGTGAGTTGTTAGAGTTTCGCGGCAAGGTACAAGCCATAGACCTCACCTCCCATTTTGATTACTCCGAACTTGGTATAGAGATTCTTACCTTCTGCGGGGGCAAGTACCTATGTGTCTTTACAACGGTGCAAATCGTTGATCTTCAAAAACTACTTTTTGAAATCTTTGAGGGCGTTTCCGAAAAAGAAATCTTTACCAAATACGTATTGCTATGATTGTTGTTACAGGAGGCACAGGGCTTGTGGGGGCACACCTGCTCTACCAGCTACTTTGTCACACCTCTGACACGATCCGCGCCCTCTACCGCCGAGAGGATACTTCCCTCTTAGAACGCCTTTTCCAAATCTATAACCCTACTGAAAGAGACCTCCTCTCTCGTATAGAGTGGGTCAAGGCTGATATTTTGGACATACCAGCTCTTGAGGAGGCTTTCAGAGATGCTACACATGTTTATCACTGTGCGGCCAAAGTTTCCTTTACCCCTGGTGAAGCAGAATTACTACTAAAAACTAATATAGAAGGTACGGCCAATGTTGTGAATATGGCCTTACACTTAGGCGTGAAAAAGCTTTGTTATGTAAGCAGTATTGCCACTTTCTCTCCCAAGGAAGGGGCAGAAGTCAGTGAGCAGACCGAGCAGGAGCCAAGTCGTGATCGGGACAACGAATATGCCCTGAGCAAGTATAGTGCCGAGATGGAGGTTTGGCGCGGCGTACAAGAAGGTCTTCCTGCTGTGGTAGTTTATCCGTCGGTCATCATAGGCGTAGGGGTAGAGTCGCACCCTGCTATGAACGTAAAACAGCTCTGCCGCAGCCCTTATGTAACCTCTGGCGGCACAGGCTTTGTCGCTGCCCAAGATGTAGCAAGGGCTATGCAATTGCTTATGGAATCTCCCATTGAGAATGAAGGCTTTATACTCAATGGCGCGAACCTGAGTTATGCCGAGTTCTTCGAGCGCTTACGAAAGAGCCATCCTACACTCCCTAAAAAGAAACTTATTTCCCCCACTGCTCTACGTATGCTAAGCTATGGAGAAGCCTTGCTCTCCCTCTTTGGCAAAAGAAGGCTCCTAACTGGCAAGATGTTGCACACCCTACAGCACAGAACCTATTATAATGGCAGCAAGATTACCCACACACTGCCTTTTTCTTACACTCCTATAGAAAATACACTTGAAAAATTATCCTTATGATAAGTATTTTTCATAAAAATTGTTTATCTTTGCCCCTTGAGAAATATACTAAATGATAGAGTTATTCAAAAGGCTATGTATGCTCTCACTACTTTTTATAAGCAGTTGGAGCTATGCCCAAACACGTGTATCGGGACAAGTAGTAGACGAACAAGGGGAACCAGTTCCCTTTGCTAGTGTCCTTTTCAAAAACACCAAAGTAGGTACTGCCTGCGACGAAAATGGTAAGTTTTCCCTCTACACTCAGAAGAACTACAACACGCTGGAAGTCTCCTCCGTTGGCTTCACAACCAAGGAAATTACGCTACTCAAGCGAGAAAGTACCGGCCTTAAGATCGTCCTTACCGAAGGGGAGATGCTTGAAGAAGTGGTCATCGTACAAAAACCTACCAAGTTCCTTTCCAAAAAAGAGAATCCTGCCTATCCTATTCTGCAAAAAATATGGGCTAACAAACACAAAAATAGCCTTACCACTTCCAAATCCTACGAATACAAGCGCTATGAGTCTGTGGAAATGGGGCTGAACAACCTAGATACGGTCTTCCTCAAGAAATCCATGAAGAAAGAATATGGGAATATACGTGAGCTACTCTCCTCCAGAGAGATAGGTGACCACTACTCACTACCTATGTTCCTTAGAGAAGAAGTCTCAAAGGTATATGGGGACAACACCCATTCGCTTACCCGTACCGATATTGAGGGCGAACGCACCCAAGGGGTGATGCAGACAGGCTTCGGTATGGAGCGCTTCACCCGCAACTTTCGGGACTTTGATATCTATGACAACTCGTTCTATTTCTTGGACAAGGCTTTTGTAAGTCCGCTGTCCGAATATGGTTATGGAGTATATGCCTATGTGCTCAACGACTCTATAGTGCGCGACGGCCGCAAGCTCTATTCTATTTACTTCTTCCCAAAGGAAGACCAAGACCTGCTCTTCAAAGGGAACTTCTCAGTGGATAGCCAGACCTATGCCATCGCCTCTATACAGATGTTCACCATCAAGGAAGCCTCTCTGAACTTTGTACGCAATCTCTCCATTGAAAAGAACTTTACCGTTAACGATAGCCTTATCTTACCTAAGAGCGACTATTACGAAGGTGACTTTACTGCCTTGAGTAAGAGTGATGAAGAAAAGGGACTTTATGTAAAAAAACGGATTCTCTATTCGGATTTTGTACTTGACCAGCCCAAGGAGGAGGCTTTTTACCTGACGAAGGTAGAGAAATACAAGTCTAACCAATTTGCCCAAGACAAACCCTATTGGGACGACCTCTCCCAGACGCATTCCTCCCTTGGTGAAACCCAAGAGCTGATTAAGAAAGTCAGTGATAACAAGCGTATCAAGGGGATTTCCAATGGGCTAAATATCCTATCCTCTGGCTATATCCCCGTAGGGCGCTACTTCCAGATAGGTTCCATATGGGAATCTTTCTCTAACAATGATATAGAGGGCAACCGTTTTCGCCGAATGGGAGCACGCTCCTTTATGAGCAATGATGACCGCTTCCGTACCTATCTCTATGGAGCGTATGGAATCAAAGATAAGAAATTCAAAGGAGGTATCAGCGGGCAATACTTGGTCATTCCTAAGATACGCATGACTATAGGAGGTTTATACCAAGACGACTATGTGCAATTAGGCACCTATCTCCAGAGCAATGAGGCCGAAATGGATCTAAAAAACGCCTCCAACTTCCTTTTCTCCAGAGGGGAAAACTACTTTGTAACCCGTAACAAACGAGTATTGGGTATGGTAGATTTCGGCCTTATGAAGAGCAACCTACACCTAACGCTTTCTGGCAGCTACCAACAGATGAAATCGGCCGACCCTGAACGCTTTTCTATTGGTTATCGCATGCCTTCGGGTGAGGTTCTCCACCAGTATTCCGATGCCTATGCTTCCCTTTCGCTTACCTATACCCCCAGACGAAACGTCTATGGCTACGGAGTAGAACAGTTCTTCGGGAAAAATATATTCCCTACCTATCGTATCAAATACACCCAAGCCTTCTCTGGCATTCGCAACAGTATCTTTGACTATAGCCGTCTGGAGGCTTTCGTACACCACCCTATCCCCTTGTGGAACATAGGAATTTTCCACCCTATGATAGAGGTCGGAAAGGTATTCGGCACTGTGCCCCTCCCCTTCCTAACCCCTACCCCTGCCAACCAGGCCTATGGAACTTCCCGATTTGCGCTCAATAGAACCTTCCAACTACTTAACTACTACGACTTCGTTACCGATGCTTATATAAATGTGTATTTGGAACACCATTTTAACGGACTGATATTCAACCGAATTCCCCTGCTGAAAAAGACCAAATGGCGTAGCCTTATCTTAGCTAGAATGGCCTATGGTACGCTCAGCGAAGAGAATAGAGCCGTTAGCGCATCCAATATTGCTTATAACCCACCTGAAAAAATATATTGGGAATATGGCTTTGGTATAGAAAACATTGGTATCAAGAACCTCCGCCCTATCCGTGTGGATTTCATCTGGCGCAACGCTTTCTCTTCACATAACGGACTAGACAACCCGTATTTCGGGGTGAGATTCGCTATACGACCAGAGTTTTAATTGTCTATGGTTAATGCCAGCAATGATTAATGATTCATTGTTGGCATTAATTGTTAAAAATAGTATTATTTAGATACAAGTTAAGACAATTTTCAAAACGTATCTAATTGAGAATAAAGAAGTTACCTTATTGCATAAACTAAACAGGTAACGATTTGGAAACGAGCGAACTGCTTTTAGTCGCGGGTTTCTGCATTAACAAAGAACGCTTGTTATTCTATTTGCAAAGATAATCATTTGCTTTGAATAATAAGCGTTTTTGATGAAGATTTCTCTCTTTTGCTTTGTCTTCGTTTTGGGATAGAGATTGGGAATAGAGAAAAGTGGTTACAATCCTCTCCCTCTTTTCTTCTTTTTCTTGGCTTGGTTTCTGAGCCTGTGCTGCCATGCAGTCTCGGCATAATCATCATCATGTGTCTGTGGGTTGATGAACCCGCCTGCTGCGGAAATGATTTCTTCGGCTGCATTTATGGCTGTATTTGCCATATTACCTACTGCTTGTGCAATAGATACTTGAGTTCGGGATAAGTTTAGCATGAAAAAAGTTCCAACTGCCTTGATTTTTGCACATACACTGGCAGTGCCTCTGGTTTGTTCTCAAAGAAGCAGTATGCTGTAAGGGCAGAACACAAGTTCATGATAAAGTTGTGTATCGAGCGGTGTCTTGAGTGAACAAGGTTGGCCTTGTTCTTGAGTAGTTCGTTAATGCACTCGATGATGTATCTTCTCCTCAGCATGATCTTGTCCCACATAGGCATCAATTTGTTCTTCATCTTAGCCTTGAGCCCATGAACGAGTTGGATACCTTGACCGAACAGGCTCTCAAAGAGTTCCTGCTTGATGTATCCTCTATCAGCAAAGACCTTCCCATACAAGACCTTTGCAAACACCGTCCATACCCTGCTATCCCTGTCATCCACATTTGCTCCTGTAAGACAGAATGTTATCACTTCACCAGAATCATTGCATAGCAGGTGCAGCTTGAATCCATGACACCAGCCCATGGTACCCTTTCCGTCCTTGGCAAGGCCGGTAAAGACCTTGTTATAATATCGTCGTACGTTCTGACATATGGGTATCATTGTGCTGTCAACGAATGTTATACCCGTACACTTGCCGAAGGCATAGAGCTTCATGAACAGCATCATCTTAAAGAACACTCTTGGCATGAGTTCAACGAAGCGGTTATAGGAAACCGCGTCGGGAAAATCCTGACGCATTACCCCTTTGACCCAATTCAAATAATACTCCTTGAAATTGCGATATGCGCCGAAATGATAGCATACCAAAATGGTCATAATCTCACTTTCCGAGAGCCTACCCTTGCGGTTGCGGTAGCGTTTGCCGTCACAGTTATGGGACGGTAGACGCAGGTTTTTCGCAAATTCGGCACTCAAATTCTTATCAAACTCGTCGATTATACAGTAAATTTCAGTAACTTTGTCCTTGGTAATCATCGTTCAAAAATCTCGTAATCTATTGATTTTCATCTATAAAGATACGAATTTTTGACGAGATTACCAACTTTTACAAGCCTTTTCTTATCCCGAACTCGCATTTTTATTTATAAATATTCTGCTAATCAAAAAAATATCCTTACCTTTGCGTCGTTAATTTTTAAATGATAAAGTTATGTTGTATTTTTTCAAATCCATCAGAAGATCAGTAAAACACTGGTACATTCACCTTATTTTAGGGATTTTGTTCATTCTTTGTGGTATAGGGGTAATTATATCACCACAAGCTTCTTATCTTACCCTTTCAATACTCTTTAGTCTTTCGTTCTTAGTATCGGGGATAACTGAATCCTTCTTTGCTCTACAGAATACTAAAAATCTCAATGGTTGGGGTTGGTATTTGGTAAGCGGACTTATTTCATTGATAATGGGTATCTTTTTACTTATGTATCCTGCCCTATCAATGTTTATATTACCATTGGTAGTAGGTTTTACGTTGCTATTCCGTTCGTTTCAGCTACTTGGTTTTGCCTTCGAAGAAAAAGAAGCAGGCGTACTGAATTGGGGGAACTTAGCCATAGTGAGCGTATTGAGTATTATCCTCTCGTTCATTTTGATTGCTAATCCTATCTTTACAGGTATCTCATTAGTAGTATTCACAGGTTTAGCATTTATCTTCACAGGTATTTCATCTGTAATACTTTCGTTCAATCTGAAAAAGTTAAAAGGTTCTGCTCAAAAGTTATCAGATGATTTAAAGAACCGCATAGAAGACCTCGAAAAAGAAGTGAAAGAAGCTACGAAATAACAGCAAATTAGCAAAATACCACTGGCACAAGTCTATAGTTATACCTATGATTACAGAGCTATAGTGCTTTTTTGCAGAAAATACCTCCAAAGAATTAAATACTCTTTGGAGGTATATTATGATTTTATAATTGACGCGCCTACGTTCAATATCCAGCACTCTTTTTAAGAGTTATCTTTATCTTATCTTTTATCTTCAAGTAATTGGCATTATTGGCTTTGTGGTATTAAAAGAATACTCTATTGGTAAACCCATACCACCGCAATACCGTTTCGCCCCACAAGAGTATCATCAACCAACTGATAAACATCATCGTAATACCAAACTTGAAGGTGTCGCTCCAGCTGTATTGATTGGTAGTGTACAGTAGGTCAGCAGGTTTACTGTTAAAAGGCAGTACATACACATGTCCCACAAGCATTGCCACCGGGAAAGCAAGACTCATAATCGGATACCCGTTTTTCTGAGCTACCCCTATGGCAATAGGAATGAATATGAGGGTAAGCATTGTTTTAGATTGCCTAAATTCAACTAATAAATGCAACTTTTTCGGAGGTAGGAAGTAAATAAAAAACTTTACTCAAACAAAAGAGAGGAAAAAAATAGATCCTCCCTTTGTCTGAGCAGGGGAAAATGACTATCTTTGCCTCCGTCCAAAAGTTCAAAAGAATGGGTCATTTAACCAAAGAGCAAAGGTACACAATTTTTGTGATGAAGCAACAAGGTTGTAAAATTAATTTTATAGCCTCTGCCATAGGTAAAGACAAATCCGTTGTTAGCCGTGAGCTTAAACGTAATTGTGACAAGCGAAGCGGGCAATACAATGTTGATTTGGCACAGCGAAAATACCAGAAGCGAATGCAAAAAAACCAAAAAAAATCCACTTTACTCAAGCTGTACGTGAACGTGTTGAAGAATTACTCAGAGAGGACTTCAGTCCAGAACAGATCGCTGGAAGATGCGAATTGGAAGGATTGGAATGTATTAGCCATGAGCGTATCTATCAGCATATATGGGAGGATAAGAAGCGTGGCGGAGACCTATATACTCACCTGCGACGCAAAGGTAGGCGGTATCGAAAATGTGGTGCTTCCAGGGACAATAGAGGCATCATCAGTAATAGAGTAGGCATAGAAAATCGCCCAGCTATAGTGGAGCAAAGAAGCCGTTTTGAGGATTTAGAAATTGATACCATGATTGGAAAGAACCATAAAGGAGCCTTGCTTACGATAAACGATAGGGCAACTGGAATATGTTGGTTGGCATTACTTGAAGGGAAAGAAGCCAAACCGCTTACCAAAGCTATGGTGGATATACTTAGCCCTATTAAAGACTTGCTACATACAGCAACGGCTGACAATGGGAAAGAGTTCTCAGATCACCAGCAGATTGCTTCTTCCCTTAAAATAGATGTATATTTTGCCCGTCCATATCATAGTTGGGAATGAGGATCAAATGAGAACCTGAACGGTCTTATAAGGCAGTTTATACCCAAAGGCAGTTCATTTGAGGATCTAACAGAGGAAGATGTCAAAATGATACAGGATAAACTAAATAACAGACCGAGAAAAAGACTCGGTTACCTAACACCATTAGAATTCTTTTCTAATAACTTTGCAAAATCAAATCAATGTCTAACTGAAAAGTTGCATTTGTAACTTGAATTCGGCCTATTAACTTTTCACTTATGAAAAAACTGTTCTCTGTCATAACACTTTTGGCAAGCATATCCGCCATGAGCCAGCAAAATGTATTCTTTGACCGTAGTTTTTGGAATGAAAACACCTCTGTTAGCCAAGTAAAAACCGCTATAGAGGCAGGCAATAGTCCTTCAGCACTCAATGAAGCTGCCTTTGATGCGCCTTCTCTGGCCATTTTAGGTAATGCGCCTACCCCAACGGCTATCTACTTGATAGAACAAGAGGGGAATAGCATCACCAAAACCACCCATGACGGACGCACTTACCTCTTTTGGGCTGCAAGTAGTGGAAATGTAGCTCTTATCCACTACCTATTAGAGCAAGGCAGTGATATCTATGCCAAGGACACCAAGGGCTATATCCCTGTCACCTTTGCCGCTCTCTTTGGCAATACCAATCCCAAAGTGTATGAGGCTTTCTTCCGTGCAGGTATAGACCCTAAGGCTACCTATGACCAAGGGGAGAGTCTCCTTCTCAAGACCATCGCCTTCGATAGCGAACAACTACCACTTACCCAATACTTTATCAGCAAGGGACTCAAGCTCAAGCAGACGAGCCTTAGTGGCGCTACCGCCTTTGACTATGCTAGCCGAAAGGGCAATGTAAACCTGCTCAAGACCTTGCGCAAGAAAGTAAAACCTACCCACCAAGCCTTGCCTATGGCCGCCGAAGGGGTAATACGACAGCCCAACAATCCTATAGAGGTATATCAATACCTGATTGAAAACCAAAAGATCCCCGCCACTGCCACCGACTACAAAGGGGGGACTGCCTTGCACTACTTAGCGCGTCGCCAAGACCTGCCCACTGCCCAGTATCTTATAGAGAATGGGGCTAACATAGAGGCTACAGACAAGGACGGTAATACCTGCCTGATGAACGCTTGCTATGGGAACAACTTAGAGCTGGTAAAACTCTTGCTTAAGGGCAAAGAACACATCAACAAGGCCAATGGAAAAGGAGAAACTGCTCTGCTTATCGCCCTACAACGCAGCAGTAGTGAAGTAGTTGCGCTATTATTAGCTCAAGGGGCTGATACTCGTGCGGTAAGTAAGAAAGGGGTCAATGTAATAGAGGCGCTTCTTGCCAGCTATAATCCCCGAAAGAAGGGTAATGATGAAGATTTTGATCAAAAAGCCGCCCTCTTGAAACAGTATTTGGTTGCACTACAAGGTGCCAATGCTCACGGAGATACTGCCCTACATATGGCTGTGGTAAAGGGAAACCTTAAGCTTGTAGAGAAAATATGCTCTTGGCCATCTATAGATATCAATGCACAGAACGAAGAGGGGGAAACGCCCCTTATCAAAGCGGCTCTTACTGCCAAAGACACCTCCCTACTAAAGCTCCTTATAGACAAAGGTGCCAACAAAGCGCTTACTACTTCCTTAGGGGAGACCGCCTATGGGCTCGCAAAGGAAAACGAAAACCTACAGAAAAGCGAGGCAGATCTCAGCTTCCTTAAATAACGTGAGTTCGATATAACGAAAGCTC